>CALFVE010000370.1 GCA_937928475.1 uncultured bacterium
GGAAGCGCCTTTTCGGTGCCGGGAGCGACGTACGCCGCCAGTTGGGGCAGGTTGTCGAACTGGGGAGCGCAAAACGCACCGCGTCGGGCCACTAACACCGCCCCGATAGCCCCCATGGCCGCGAAGTGCTCCGGGATAACCAGGTCGTCACCCTCCAGTTCGAAGACCTCGCGCAGGGCCCGGACAATGCCGGGATTGGCCGCGACGCCCCCCTGGAAGGAGACGGGGGGAATCAGCGCCGAGCCGGAGCCGACCGTGCTCTTGAAGTTACGCACTAGGGCAAAGCAGAGGCCAGCGATGATATCGTGCTCCGGGGTAGCCTTCTGCTGCAGGTGGATCATGTCGCTCTTGGCGAAGACGCTACAGCGACCGGCCACCCGGGGGGGATGCTCGCTCTTCAGAGCAGCCTGCCCGAACTCCTCGATGGTCAGCCCCAGGCGGCTGGCCTGCTGGTCGAGGAAGCAGCCGGTGCCGGCCGCGCACATCGCGTTCATCGCGAAATCGGCGACTTGCTCAGAGCGGTGGCCGCGCTCGTCGCGCAGCAGGATGAGTTTGGAATCTTCGCCGCCGATCTCGATGATGGTGTTGACCTGAGGGTACAGCGCGCTGGTCGCGGCGCCCTGGGCCACCACCTCGTTGACGAACACTCCGCCGAGCAGGCTGGCGACGACCCGGCCGCCGGCTCCGGTGGCCGCTAGACCCGCGAACCGCTCGCGGCCGTACCTGTCCAGAGCCGAACGGATAGCCTCGGCCGCCACCCGCATGGGCTGCCCGTGGTGACGCAGGTACTGCTCTTCGAGCACGGTGGCGTCCTCGCCGATCACGACCAGGTTCACGCTGATTGAGCCGACATCAAGGCCAAGCCACAAGTCCGCAGACATCAAGGTTAGTGCTCCCTGTCAAGTCCTCCCCGAAGAACGAAACAAACGGCCTAGCGTGGAGAATCGCGGGGCCGAAGTGGGCCAGGTGAGTAGGGGGATTATATAGGAAGGGCGGGGCTTCCCGCAAGCGGGGGCAGTCCAGGCGAAAGCGGAGCGCGGGAGGAAGCCAACGGCCTGGCGCGGCGATAACGGTCAGGGCTGCCGCTCCTCCACCAGTTGATACACAGTCTCGCGGAGGAGTACCTCGTAGGCCACGCTGTCGGGGCGCGCGGCCACCGTGGGGTTGATACGCGCCAGGCGCTCGCGGGCCTCGCGGAAGAGGGCTTCGTATTCGGTCAGGGGCAAGGCGGCCAGGGCGGCCTCACAGCGCTCGGCGCGCTCGCGCCGGGCTTTCTCCTGCCGGCGGCGGGCCTCCTCCACCCGACGGCGGGCCTCCGCCTCTTCACGCGCCGCCTCGGCTTCGGCCCGCGCCTGGAGGTAGAGCGCGGGGGGAGCCCAGTCCTCGCGGATTGCCTCCACCAAGAGCGCCGGCGGATCCTGGGCGCTGCGGTAGGGCAGGTAGTCCAGTTGGGCCGCGATCCGCTCCGGGTACTGCCGCACCAGCCTCTCCGCCACCGACCGACTCACGCCCGCCTCCACGAGCCGCGCCATCAGCGCCGCGCTCTCCGTAGGCAGCGCCGCTCGGCGCTCTCGTCCAGGCGGCGTCGGGAAGCGGTAGAGCACCCTTTCTTCCGCCTCCTTGCCAGGGCGCTGATACTCCACCCCCGCGAGGAAGCCATTGTGCAGCAGTTCCTGATGGGCCCGCTCCAGTTCCTGCTTGATGTGGCTGGGATAATAGTTGCGGCTCATCCCCAGTTTCTCAAAGCCCAGCCGCCGCAGGCGAATGCGGAAGGCGGGCTTGCCGTCCAGGCGCTTTTTGTCCAGATACCGAAAGAGTCGCCGGGAGAGAGAACTGCGCAGGGAAAAGTAGAAGCCCACGTCCAGTTGCTTGAGGTTGCCGGCTTGCAGGGACTGAAAGATGATCTGATTCCAGGAGACGTAACTCTGGGGGACGTAGACGCGACTGCTTTTGCGACCGGGCTGCTCGTCGTAGAGCATATAGTCGTCAATGATGTGGAAGCCGATGTCCACATACCGCTGCTTGCGGCGGTCCCAGAAGGCCCGCTGGGCGGTAATGGTGACTCCCAGCAGACGGTCCAGGCCCGCCTGCAGGCGCCGGTAACTTTGCCCCTTGTCCGGCCAGCCCAAGCGCCGAATGAGGTCGTAGCGGGTGACGTGGATGGTGCGGCTCTGGTAGCCCTGCTCGCGGGTGACCTCCATCAGGGCCACGTAGATCTCCTCGTCGCTGGCCACGGGTAGGCCGAACTCCTCGGCGCCGGTCACGGTCCAGATGCGAGTAACGCGCTCGCCGTCTTTGCCGCGAATGGTGTCGGTGAACTCCAGGCTGCTCACTCCGGCGGGCTGCCGGTCAGCCAGGAGGGCAAAGGGGAACTCGGCCAGGTTCATCTCGTCGCCGCCGATACGGGCGCGCACGAGCGGAGCCTCGGCTAGGTCCTCCTCCTCAATGTCTTCTGCGTCGAGTTCGGCCATTGCCCCTCCCCCCCGGCGGGGGTCCGTGGTGTGCCGGTGTTCTCCTTCCAGCGGCGAGA
>CALFVE010000371.1 GCA_937928475.1 uncultured bacterium
GATGGCCTTCTCCGACATCCACTCCGGCGCGGCCCCCGCCACGGGCAGGTCGGAGATATCCTGCCCCAGGCCTCCCTCGGTCAGGATGTTGCAGCACGCGATGAGGATGCGGCTATTGTCCACGCAGGAGCCGACATGCAGCACCGGCGGTATGCCCACCGCCTCGCAGACCTCGCGCAGGCCGCGGCCGGCCTTGGCCAGAGCCGCCTCCGGTTGCAGCAGTCCGGCCCGCGCCGAGGCCAGAGCGGAGCAGCCGGTGGCGACCACCAGCACATCGTTGGCAATCAGTTCCTCGGTCAGCCCGACGTGGCAGGCGCCCTGCGTGAGTTCGGGGTTCTCGCAGCCCACCACCCCCGCCACGCCGCGGATGCGTCCCTCGATGATAGCGTTGTTCAGGGGCCGATAGGAGGGCCGGAAGCGGCCGCCCAGCAGCCGGTAGACATATTCGGCGGTGAACCCGCCGATGAGGTCCACCACCTCTTTGGGAATCCGCACTCGCTCCGGTTTGCGGTTGGGGAAGTTGTCCACGCCCCGCGCCACAATCTCCTTCGCAGCCTTTAGCGCCCGTTCCTCGCTGAACTCCACATGCTCCACGCCCGGCATCTTGGCCTTGGGCGAGGTGGTGAGGAGTTTGGTGTGGAAGCACGGGGCCAGTTCGGCCAGAGCAGGCATGCAGCACTGCACGTCTACTATCATCGCTTCCACTGCCCCGGTGAGCAGGGCAAGTTCCTGGTGCAGGAAACTGCCGGCGGAGGGGATGCCTTGGCGCATGAGAATCTCGTTGCCCGTGCAGCAGATACCGGCCAGGTTGATTCCCTTGGCCCCCACCTGCTGGGCGCGCGAGAGCATCTCGGGCGAGCGGGCTGCCTCCACGATCATCTCCGAGAGCACCGGCTCGTGTCCGTGCACCACGATGTTAACCTGGTCCTCCTTGAGCACCCCCAGATTGGTCTGAGTGCGGATCGGCTCCGGGGAGCCGAAGAGCACGTCCTGCAGATCGGTGGCAATCATCGAGCCGCCCCAGCCGTCGGCCAGCGAGGCGCGCATCCCCTGCAGGAGCAGGTTGCGGTAGTCGGCGTCCACCCCCATCGTGCTCTGGTGCATGATCTGCACGATCTCGCGGTCAATGCCCCGGGGCACCAGCCCCAGCCGGCGCCACAGGGCCTGGCGCGCCTCGGGCGCCCGCTGGGTCATGGTCAATTCGCCCTCTTGGCGGCCGAACTCCTCGAGAGCGCGATGGGCCAGATCGGCGGCCACCTCCTTGACCGGGCGGCCGTCACTTTTCACGCCAAACTCGGTGGCCAGGCGGCGCAGTTTAGCCTCATCTTTGATCTGGAAGTCCGCCTGGGGATCGGTAGCCGCCAGCAGGAGCGCGTGAGCAACATCCCGGCCGTGGTCCGAGTGTGCCGCGGCGCCTGCCGCGATCATGCGCACCAGGTTGCGGGCGACAATCACGTCGGCATTGGCGCCGCACACTCCCACCTGCGGCCCCTCTCCGAAGGGGTCCAGGCGACAGGGGCCCATGTGGCAGATACGACAACACAGCCCCAGTTGGCCAAAGCCGCACTGGGGCTGCATCAACTCATAGCGATCCCACGAGAGCCTAATTCTCTCCTGCTGCGCTCGGGAGATCATTGCGCAACTGGCTTGGTCAATCGAGCGGTCTGATGCTGGCATCAGAGACCTCCGGTTGGCGAACTAGTTTGCTTTGGCCCATCGCTTTCCACACGCCAAGGCGCCCGGACAGACACCATGCGTGGAGAATCGTGCACCGCCCAGCGCCGGGCTATTGCCTCTGCTTCTCAGCCCACCGAGACGCAGCCCCGGCCGCCAGGGGGACCTGGCTGCTACCTGCGCTTGCCATGCACACCGAGAGAGGCCAGGGGAGCCGGGATAATCAGGGAACGAGTGCCTACCTGGACACAATTTGATTCCGAGGCGAACCTGTGGCTGGCGTTTCTCTCCTTAACGCATATGTGGACGAAACCGCTACCAGGTAGTTCGCCTCCGCGAAGCCGGATTCCTCCTGCCCCTCGCAAATTTTCACGCTGCGGGGAGCTTCTTCCAGAGGGGCAGCCCAAAGCCCAGGGGGACCGGGAAGAGAGCGCGGGGGGAAAGCCTGGGCGACGTGGGGCGCTGGGGCCTATAGCCCGTCACGCCTCTTCTTTCGGTGGCAGGGCCATTAGGCACTGGAAGAAGCGACAATCGCCGCATATCTCTCTCTTCTGTCGCCAGTCCCGGACCCGCTTACCTTGGCAGAGCGTGCCGGTCAAGAACCAGCAGAGGTGACCCTGCCGCGAGAGGTAGGCGACACAGCGGTCGCGCCGCTCCGGTGGGCAGTCGCAGAATTCCCAGCAAGAGAAGTCACCCAGGGCGGCGCCGTGGCGGTGAGCGGTGTACAAGAGGAGTGCCATGTTCACCAGAGCCGGGCTAGGCTTGCGCCATCCCTGCTCGCAACTCTGGATGGTGCGCACTGAAAAGCCGACCAGGGCCGCGAACTCAGACTGGCTCAGCCCGAGGGCGGCCCGTATAGCCTTGAGGTCTGTTATCTCCATCGCGCAACCTCCCTCCGATACTGGGGGACACAAGCGGCTGCTGACCATGCCCGAACCAAGCGCAGGTACGGGATGTCCCGGCGGTTCCCGGTGGAGACGGCTGGGGGGAGGGAGGTTCCGCCGTGGGCCGCGGAATACTCGCCCACCCGCGCCGCTCGTCGCGCAGTAAGGCGCGAACCTGACGCCCGCGCCGTCTGGTTCGCGCCTCCCGCCGTCAGTTCCTGCCCCCGCGCAGACGGGCCGCAAACCTTCAGACGGAGGCCCGGGGCTCACCAGGCGCAGCCAGCCGGCGCTTGACGAAGTACATCACTGCGGTGGCGCAGGAGAGTGCGAGCGCCCCGTAGGCGACGACGGCGACAGAGACGTGCACGTGCAGCCAGAACCGGTTCTGCAGCGCTGGCATCAGGGGCGCGCTGTCCTTGGAGGGGAAGAAGAGATATGCGTACATGCTCAGCACCAGGATTACAGGCAGCACAAAGGCCCCCAGAGCCCGGCTCCGCAGCACCTTCTCCGCCACCAGGTAGGCCGCCGCGACGCCCCACACGAAACACAGCGCGAAGTCATATCCGCTGGTCAAGGGAAGCCGGCCCAGCCGATAGGTCCGGGAGGCGAGGATCCCTGTCAGCAGCAGGAAACCTGCCCAGGCGAGGCTAGTGGCGATCCTCCCTGCAGTGGCGTTGCGGGAGACCGTGAAGCCCAAGTAACCCAGGGCAGCGAGGAGGTAGGCGATCATGAAGGCCTTGGTCAAGGCCGCCTCGCTGCCCGGAACGCCACGGAAGCCGCCCAGCAGCAGGTGGCCGTCCTCCCGGACCAGTTGTCCCCCGTAGGAATGAAGTCCGGGCAGCAGATTGACCCCCGCATAACAGAACAGGATGGCCAAGAAGCCGAGCACGGCGAAGGCCGCAGCCGGGCCACCCTGCCAGCCGCGTCGCACCCGCCCATGCAGGTACGCAGCGTAGACCAACCACGCCACTAGGGAGGCTGTTTCCTTGGGGTCCCACCCCCACCAACGACCCCAGGCCGCCTGCGCCCAGGTGGAGCCGGTAATGATGGTCAGAGTCAGCAAGGGGAAGCCAAAAGAGATGATTCGGCACGTCAGTCGGTCGAGGGTCTCGAGACCGGGCAGACGGTCCGCCAGAAAGGAGCCCGGACTCGTCCGCTCGGCTCCCGGGCTCTCCGCATTAGTGGCTGCTTGCGCCCGGTTACTTGACATCTTCATCTCTTCCTTTCGAACCGCCCTTGCCTTCTCCGGCCGACGGGGGAGGCAACTGCTCGAGAATCTGCGCGATCACGGGGTAAGTCCTAGCCTGCCACTTCTCTTCGCCGGCGCCGCCTTTCTCGAAGGCGGCCATGGTGACCCGGGCGCCGCTCCCGCTCGGCGCCACCGCCGCTACGAGGCTGTGTGGTTTGAAGTAGAAGGTGGCCATGAGACCCACGGCCAGGCCTAGAAAGCCCAGCCAGACCAGCGGCACGCCGAAGTCGCGGCGGGCGTTCAGACCGCTGTAGTAGCGCACCGTCAGCAACTCGATCTGGTAATCCCCCACCTTGACCGGCTTTGCTAGTTTGAGCCAGCCGGCGTCGTGGAACGAATGGTCGCCGCCTCTGTTGAACCCGGTGACCAGCGTGATCTGGGCCGCCGGATGGGCGGGCGCTGCCCACCGGGTCCCCACCACCTCCCCGTCCTTCTCCTCAGCATCGGGCGTGAAGCCCTTGGCGACCACCGCCGTCTGCCGGTCGGCCGTGAACTGCACCGCCGCGGCCGGGGGAACCTCATACAGGGGAGCGTGATGCTCGGGGCATTCTGCTGTCTGCACCGGGAAGCGCAGCACCTCCGGCTCCCCTCGGGGAGGTGTGACCTTGACGCTGAAGCCCCCGATCCCCCAGGAAGATTGGTAGAATCGGATGTGCCGATAGGAGAGGGGATAGTTCACCAGCACCACCTGCCGCTTGACTTCGCGCTCTCCCTCCAACACGGAGACATCACTCTTGTACGCCTTGACGGTGGTGTTGTCGGGGTAGTATTCCAGCGCGAAGGAGTTCAATCGCAGCGAGAAGTCGAAGTCGCCGCGTGCGTCGGTGTAGGTATCCCCCTCGGTTATCTGAATCATCTTGTCCAGGGCGAGGCCGGGCCACACGCCCAGCAGCGCTCCCAGCGCAATCGCGAATATGGCGAGGTGGCTGAAGACGATGCCGTAGCCAGCCCAGCGGTACTTGCGGCCTACGGTCCACAGCGCCCCCGACTCGTCCGAGGTGGCCTCCACCCGGTAGTGACGGCGGCGGAGGGCGCCTACCAACTCGTCCCCAACCATCTGCGGCGGGCCGCTCAAGGTCGCGGTTACGCGCGGGGACCGCTCTTCCCCCAGTCGGCGCTGTAGCAGGCTCAGCGAGGGCCCCCCCGCCAGCGCCCGCCCCAAGCGCCAGATGCGCCGGGCGCAGGCGCCGGCGCTGACGATTAGCAGCGCCAGCAGGAGCAGATACCAGGTGGAACTGAACACATGGTGGAGGCCGGCCTTGATCACCAGAGCGCCCAGCAGCAACCCATACTTTTCTAGATATGCCTGGGGCGCGGCTCCCTGGGGCACCAGGATCCCGACCAGGTTGGCCAGGGCCAGGGCCACCAACAGGTAGACAGTGGTCTGCGTTGACTGGAGGCTGCGCCAGGCGGCCGCCAGTATGTCGCCCATACCGATCTCAACCTTAGTTTGCTTTTTCTCTAGGGATAGCACGACGCCCCGGGCCGGCCCGTACCGCCAGCCCGCACTCCTCGCCGTCAACTGGTGCATCCTTCAGCCTTCCCTGGCCGCCCCCGGCGCCGGAACCCCTGGGGAATCGCACCACGCCGCCCCCTCGGAGCGCGTCGCTCACCGCGAGAGGCGATCTTTCGCGTCCTCAATGAGCCTCTCCGCGAAGGGCGGATTGTGGATGGCGCGCCCGGCCAGGACGTACTCGTAGTTCCAGCGCGCCGCCTTGTACCGCCGGACGTAGCGGTTGTCCGGGTAGGCGTTGGTGGTCAGATCAATGCTGTGAGCAGCCGCGTATGCCGCCAGCAGGCCCCCGCCGGCCGCCTCGTCGGGCCGCGTCGGATCGTCCGGGTCGGCCCCACCCAGTTCGATCAGCGCCGCGTTGATCTCTTCCTCGAACTCTTCGAACTCCGCCTTGGCCCGCAGATCGCTGCCGTGGCAGTGCGCGCAGGTGCCCAGGTCCGGCAGCAGCGCCTTCTCTCCGTGGTCCACCGGGCCGCCCCCCGCCTGCTCCAGCGAGATGCTAGTGGGGTCAGGGTTGAGGTGACAGGTGACGCAGGTGTTCTCCACGAAGCGATGCGGCCCTGGCATGTCGGCCAGGTTCCAGCCCAGTTTGCCGAGCAGGAAGGATGCCTGCGGATGATGCACTACCACCTGGCCGGGGGCGGTATTGCGCAGCATTAGGTCTGTGGTGGCCCCGACCGGTCCCCGCAATTGCTTGTACCGGGGCACGTGGCAGTCCCAGCAGGTCGTCTCCGCATTGGGCGTGCGAGTGATGTTCGCGCGGGAAGGAGCGTCCGCATGGGCGCTCCCGGGGGCGTGACATTCCTCGCATCCGATGCCCTCCAACTGGGGAGTGGTGCCGTCGGGATTGTATCCGGAGGGCTCGCCGAAGCCTGTGGTGTGACAGGGCGCACAGGCCCCGCCGAATCCACCGATCAGGTCTCGCCCATGGGCAGTGCGGAAGTTCAGGCCGTGTGCCTGCGACGAGAAGGCGGCGTCAATCTCGCTGTGGCACACGGCACAAGCCGCCCGCCCTAGGAAGTTCGCCGCCGCCACCACCGCCGGCGCGTTGAAGGTGCTGCCGCCCCCACAGCCCGCCAGCACCACCGGCAGCACTGTGCCCACCACCACTGCTACCAGAATCAGCCGTTTCTGCATGATCATCGCCTCCAGGTTAGATGCTGTTGTCGGTCACTCTTGGTTCACCGCTGGTCCCCAAGGCTGGCCTAGGATTGTCTTCAGAAACACCCTCCGCCCCGTTGCGCAGAGCGGCACCGACCTTCGAATGCCCCGATTCACCCACCTCTGCCGCTGGCGAGACGCCTGCCCACTATTTCTGAAGACAACCGGGCTTAGTCCCTCGGGCAGGCATTCCCCTACTGGCCCGCCGGGGGCAAGACGAACAGATGCTGCCCCTCGGGCATGTGACAGGTCGCGCAGGTGGCTCCCTCCGGTGCCTGCGGTGCGTGCGCCGCCATCTGCTTGTCGTGGTGACATTCCGTGCACAACTCCACTATCGGTTTGCGCAGTTGGTGCGGCGCCGCCCCTTGCCCGTGCCCCTCGTGGCACTTCAGGCAGACCACCCCGTGCGCCAGGTGCTTGCTCTGGCTGAGCTCGTTGAGTTCCTGGAGTTTCTTCCCCGGGGCGACCGGATCCAGCGTGAAGCCGTCCTGTAGCAGCAGATCTTGCCCGGGGAGGAAACCGGCGGCGTAGCGCTGCTCACCGATCGAGTACTGCGCGTGGCAGCGGGCGCACAGCGAGACCTGCATGCCAGTAGTGTCGAGATGGTCCGGATTCACGATCGTCGCCTTGCGCTGGTCGCTTTTGGCGGCCATGTGCGCGCTCCCCGGCCCGTGACAGGCCTCGCAGCCGGTTCCCTTTTCCGCCCAGGTGCCGTCGTCGGGGTTGAAGCCGGTGACGTAGCGGTACACCAGTTCCGCCGGAGGCGGACCGCCTTCCGCGTCTGCCTGCACCCAGGGGGCCGCCTCCGCGTTCTTGGCATGCTGCGTTTCCGCCCACAGGCCATGCTCAGTCTTGTGGCACAATTTACACTTGGCGCTGGTGATGTAGCGCGCCTCCCGCAAGTACGCCAGTAGTTGCTCGCCGTTGTCATGGGCGGGGC
>CALFVE010000372.1 GCA_937928475.1 uncultured bacterium
CGAAAGGGTGCCGGATCGCGCAGTTCCCAGACCTTACCTAAGACAGGCGGCCAGCGTCGCCGCCTGGTGTTTGCTGGTTGCATCGCCTCCTGACCTACCTCAGCCCGTGCATAAGCAGAAGGCCGGCCCAGAACAGGGGCCGGCTGGCGTCCGGGGGGTGCAGCAGCGCGGCCCAGCCTTGCTGGCGCGAGGTCGCCTGCGTCTTGCCCCCAGTCTGACCCCGGTCGCCGAAGGAGCACTCCAGGACTGCCAGTTGCGGACGTTGGCGACCGGCCGCCGGGAGTTGTTCCCCGGAGAGGCTGGGGTCGAGGTTGCGAGCGCGTAGGTGCGCGCGGCCTCACGTACGCCGGGTTCGGGGCCAGCCTGGGCCTCCGCCAGGGCGGCTTGCAGTCGGGGCATTCTGGTCTCCTTTTTCTCGTGGGGACCCGAGGCCCTCAGGTTTCCGCGCAGCCAAGAGCGTGCGGAGCAGGGAGAAGACGCTTCCTCGGGGAAGATTCCTTTAGCCGCCCAAGGTGGAGCCGTTCAGAGGGAAGCCGCGGGGCTGGACACTGCTGGGGGCGGGCACATGCAGACTAACCCAGCCGCGTATAGGCCTATGCCCAAAAGCAAGATCGGCCCACTCCGCCACAAGCAAGGGAGCGTGGTCATATGTGGGGTACTTTAAACACGATATGCCTGCTGCTTCTAGCGACCTCGGCCGGGGGAGCCCCGCTACTCACCCATGTCACCGACCCGACACCGCCTGGCAGGCTCTTCAACGCGGTAGGCGACGGCTGGGAGCCGGCCGCCCCGGAACTCCGGGTTTGCCGTGTGAGCGACGGCGAGCCCGGTTTACCCCCAGCCAGCGGCAGGCCCGCTCTGGGTGCCTTTGAGCAGGCCCCCGTGCTGCGGGCCGAGCCGCAAGTGCTAACTGCGTCCATGCCGGCGCTCAGATTCGGGGTCTTCGCCGTGCAGGTGCGGGGCCGGGAGGGTTGGAGCCCGGCTGTGCTTATCAACGCGCCCCGCGCCGATTGGCTATCCACCGACCGCGCTGTTCCTGGTCAGAGTGTGCGGGTCTTCGGGCGCAACCTGGTTGCCCTGGACCTGTATCCCGAGCAGGACAAGCAGGGGCTGCCCGTTAGCTACGGCGGCTATGTGGCGGGTAGGACGCGGGTGGTGCTCAAGTCCGCGGCGGTGGCGGTGTCTGCCCCGGTAGAGAGGATGAGCGCCTATGACGTGCACTTCCGCGTGCCCACCGCGATTAGGCCGGGCGAATACCAGGTCTATGTCCACAACGGCTACGGTGGGCCGGCGGGCTGGTCGGCTCCCTTGACCCTGAGCGTGCGAAGCACGGAACCCTGGCCGGATCAAGTCTTCGATGTGCACGAATTCGGCGCGGTCGGAGACGGGCGCGCCGATGACGCCGGGGCGCTGCAGGCGGCTCTCAACGCAGCGGCGGCCAACGGTGGCGGGATCGTCTACTTGCCGCCCGGCAGCTACCTTATCAACACCGGCTTGACCATTGGCCGCCGCACGGTCCTGCGCGGGGAGAGCCGGGAGCGCACTTGGATCTGACTGCCGAACGGGGTGCACTACGGCAGCAAGGAGGACGGCGAGAGGCTCGAAGTCGCTCTGACCGGCGACGGCGACTTCATCGTCGAGGATCTCACTATCCATGGCGTATATGCTAAGTACCTCATTCAGGCCCCGTTACAGTTCGCCGACCAGAACGCGCCGAAGGCAAAGAACGTCACTATCCGCCGCTGTCAACTCCTGGTCGAGCCCGTCCTGCGCGGCCCCTACCGGGGCACGGAGCCATTCCTGGCCGGGCAGACCCTCGCCGGCGACAGCAATTGGTGCTACCGTTTCGCCGTCGCCCTGCGGGGTGACTATTGCACGGTGCAGGACTGTACCATCCGGGGCGCGGGAAGCTGCCTCCATCTGGTGGGCAGCCGCTACTGTGCGGTGCAGCGCAACGAGCTACTGCAGGGACACGGCGGGGAGTCACTTATCATCTTCCCCGGCCAGACCACGCCCTCTTGGCTCATCTTCGAAGAGAACCGCACGCGCCCGGTGGCCAGTGCGCACTCGGGCGCTCTGTGGTCGCATGTACGCGGCAACTTCTACTACATAGCCCGCAACAATCTCGAACTCGACTGGGCCCGCGACAATGAATGCATCCTGTTCCATTCCAGCGGCACACGCTTCGCGCCCCCGGTGCGGGAAGCCGGGGCCGACACTGTGACCTTCGATACAGAGTATGTGGCCAAGTGGGCCGCCGGGCAACGCAGCGCCGGGTTCTGGGACGGCGCCGCCCAGCAAGTCCGCCCCAGCGCGCTGAAAGGCTATGACTGCCTGGTCATCGAGGGGCCGGGCCTGGGGCAACTGCGCACTGTGGTGGACAACACTGAAGACACGCTCCGGCTGGATCGGCCCTGGGAGATCAGGCCTACCGCAGAGAGCCGGGTGGCACTCTGTCAGGCGCCCAACTTCCGCGGCCATCTGATCGTGGATAACGTGCTGCATCACACCGGTCCGGGCATTGACCCCTGGGGCAACGGCTTCGACTGGGTGGTGGACGGCAATCGGCTGGCCCGGTCCGGCGGCATCAACATCTGCGACGTGGGCTCCCCGAATACGTACCGCGAGTGGGCCGGCAACTACTTCATCCAGATGCTGCACAACACTCTGAGCGAGGGCCGCTACCATGGCAAGTGGGACACCCGCGCTGCCACGCACATCTTTCAGGGCACTCTCGGCCTGGATCCGCAAGGAGCCTCCCTGGGAGTGGCCGGTCTGGGTCTGGTGATGCGCGGCAACCGCACCGAGAGCGACTGCTTGATCTCTGTGGTTCCGCGGGGGCCCTCGCTCTATCTGGGCACGATCTTCGAGGATAATACCTGCACCACCTCGCTAAGCGGCATTTGGGTGGGGCAGAACGTATCCGGGGCACTGCGTGGCAACCG
>CALFVE010000373.1 GCA_937928475.1 uncultured bacterium
TTTCCGTGAGCCCGGTGCTGCCGGCGCGGGGGACCGAGTCTGGATGCCGCTCCCCTCCCGGCCTCGCCTTGTTCTCTCTGCGCCGGGCCTGTATGATACTGGTGATGGCCCAACGTCCGGGATACCTCATTTACCAGGAACCGCCGCGGCGTCCGCTCACCGCGCGGAACCTGGAGGACTTTGCGCTCTGCCCCCAGAAGTTCCTGCTTTCTTTCTTTGTCTCGCCAGCCCAGTCTGACCGCTTCCGGGGTGGTCCGGCGGCCCTGCAGCGCGCCGCCCGGGCGGCTCTCCTTGCCTGCTACCGAGAGGGCGGGCCTGCGCAGGTCCCGGTGGAACGGCTGCTTGAAGCCTTCGAGGCGCACTGGGACGGCAGCCTCTGCGCGGACAGCCTAGAAGAAGAGCAACTGCACCGCCAGGGGCAGGAGATGCTCCGTCGCTATCACGAGCAACACGCGGCTGCCCCGACGCGCGTGTTGGCGGTGGACCAGCGCCTGGAGGCCGAGATCGGCGGTCATCGCTTCGTAGCCGTGGCCGACCGGGTGGACGACCTCGGCCAGGGCACGTTGCTGCTGCGCTATCGAACTACACGCGACATGCCGGGGCCGAAAGCCCTCGCGAAGGATCTCTCCACGGCTCTGCTTCTCCTGGTAGGCGAGGCAGCCTACCAGCGACCGGCGCAGGCCGCGATCTACGCCCTGCGCGCGGGCCGCCTGGTGGTGGCGGAGATAAGCCCTGCCCAGAAGCGCGCCTGGGAAGAGGAGATCGTCGCCCGCGCGGCCCAGGTGCGGGCGGCGCGGGACTATCCGACCAACGTAGGGCAGCACTGCCGGGTCTGCCGCTGTCGCCCGCTGTGTCCCGCTTGGCACCCGCCGAAGCCGGAGGCGGAGGAGGGGAGGCAGTGAGGCTACTCGCGGTCTGCGCGCTTTATCTCTTGCCGGTGCCGGTGACCTTCGCCCAGGACCAGCGCCAGACGCTGGTGGCCATTGACTACCGCCTGTTCTACTGGCCGCGGCATCAGGAGCAGGCGGCGGTAGCCGCGGTGGCCGCCCGCGAAGGCCTGCCTCGCTTGCGGCAAGCGCTGGGCCTGGCCCCCGGGCCGCGTGTAGACATCTACCTCGCGGGCACCGCCCAGGAGTTTCGCCGCCTGACTGGCGGCGCCGATCCCAGCCTAGTGCTCGGCCAGGCCTTCCCGGGGCGACGCATGATTGTGGTGCAGCCGCTGCGGGGAGAGCGCCTGCGCGAACTAGTGGTCCACGAGTTGACGCATCTGCTGCTGGAGGACATGGTCGCCGAGACCGGCGCAGAGCCTCCGCGCTGGCTTCACGAGGGGCTGGCCAAATACGCTGCCCAGGACTTCGGCCCCGCCGACCGCTTGCTGCTCAGTCAGGCGGTCAATGCCGGGAAACTGATCCCCTTTGAGGACTTGGACAAGGCCTTTGCGGGCTCGCCGGAGAAAGTGAGTCTGGCCTACGCCGAAGCGTATACCCTGGTAGACTTCCTGGCTAACCTTGAGCCTGCCGAGGGGCTGGCGCCCTTCCTGCGTCACCTGGGGCAAGTGGGCGACGTGTCGCGGGCTCTGCTGCGGGCCTACAACCTGACCCCGGAGGCGCTGGGCAAGCAGTGGCGGCAGCATGTGCTCACTGAGTACCTAGGGCGAGGGGAGCACGCGACGCTGACGCTGCTGTGGGCGGCCATGGCGGGGCTGTTTGTGATCGCGGTGGTCGTGCAACTGCGGCGGTCGGCGCTGATCCGGCGCCGCCTGGAAGCCGCCGAGCGGCTGCGCCCTCCGGGCATGTGGGACCTGCCGGGGGCCGAACAGGAGGATGAGCAAGATGGGTACTCTGACTAAGTTTGTGGCCTACGTACAGGCAGTTTGGCTGGGGCCGCTGCCCGGGCAACTTATCCGCGCTATCCTAGTGGCCGCCCTGTTTGAAGGACTGGTCTACGTGGCCCGCTGGTGGATCCTGCGCCGCCTGCGGCCCGTGCTCCTGCGCGATGCCGGCGCTCCGCCGCCCAGTCGGGTGCAGCGGCGCCGCCTGCTGCTCTCCGTTCCCACCCTGTTCGCCCGGGGCGTGCTGTACGTCCTGGCCATCCTCATCATCCTGCGCATCTTCCGCCTGCAGACCGCGGCGGAAGTGTTGCCCGTGGGCCTCGCTCTGGTGGTAGTGGCGCTCGTGGCCTTCTGGCGACCGCTGCGCGATGCGGCCCAGGGCTACCTCATCCTGTATGACCATCTCTACACGCGTGGGGAGCGCGTGGTCATTGCGGGTCGGGAGGGGACGGTGCAGGACGTACACCTGCGCTGGACGCATCTAGTGGCCGACGACGGCACGCCGCTTATCATCCCCCACAGCGAGGTGGGCGAGGTCCTGAACCTCTCCCGCCGCCCCAAACCGATCCCGACCGAAGCTGAGGCAGCTGCCGGAGTCCGGCCCGCGGCCACGCCTAGCGCTGGCGCGGCTGCGCCTCCCGGTCCGGGTGCCCCTGGCGCCGGCGCGACTCCGCTCCCGGGAGGGACGACTCCGCCGCCCGGAGGGGCCGCCTGAAGGCCCGGCCCCGCCGGATGTGAAACCGGCCCGCGCAATGGCCGTGTAAGCAGGCAAGCCGGTTTCGCATCCCGCGCCTTCGCGCGTAACGCTCCGCCGGCCCCTCCGAGGGGAGACTGCATACCTCCGCGATGTCCCCGCCTTATAAGACCTCCGGCAGCGCCATAATGTCCGGAATGCACGGCGTCCAGGGCTCTCGTGGCTGGGGATGGCAGAGTACCGCCCGCAGACCGAACTCGTGCGCCCCGCGTACGTTGTCAATCGCGTCGTCCACAAAGACGACCTGCTCCGCTTTCGCTCCGGTGTGCGCCAGCGCCGCGCGGTAGGCCTCCGTCGCCGGCTTGGCCCACCAGTTCATCGTCTCGACAGAGATGACCCCACGGAAGCACTCCTCCAGGCCCAGCGCCCGCAGCACCCGCCCAGCATACAGCGCCGTCGCGTTCGTGCATACCCACGCCGGGTGCCCCAGGCGGCCCAGCATCGCCGCCACCTCCGGCCGCGGCCAGAGGTAGTCCGGCGGATGGAGTAGTTCAATGCAGTTAGCGTAGACCCGCGCCTGGGGGATCCCGTATTCTGCCTCCAACCCCCGGGCGCTGGTGCCGTACTGCGCCCAGAGGCGCCGGCGCAGAGCATGGGCCTCTTCTTCCGTCAGCCCTAGGGTGCGGGCGACCCAGGCAGTGAGCAGCCGATCGCCGGCCTCCTGGAGGCCGGCGGAGGGAGGATAGAGAGTGCGATCGAGGTCAATGAGCAGGACGAGGCCATTCGACTCGGACATAGCGAAGCCAGTCTAATCGGTTGCGCCCGGGCCGTCAACGGCCTCAGCGGCGGCCTTAGCCGCCGACAGCGGGGAGCAGGCAGGGGGCAGGGTCACTCTCGCGCTGGCGCTGCGGCTTTCGCCGGGCGGTCTGCCAGGCCGTAGATTCTGCCGGTCTCCGCATCCACCGCCCAGCTCTGCGCCCACAACTGCAACTCGTCCGGTTTATCAGCTCCCGGCAACTTTCCACTCACACGCACGGGGTACACTAGCCTGTCGCTCGGGGCTATAGGTGAAACCCAGGTCAGTTCGCCCAGAACGATCTCAGCGTCCCTCAGCGCAGTAGGCAAGGACGAACGCGCCCTGGCCAGCGCCTCGGAAGGAGAAAGACGCGGTTTCGGCAGCGGCTCCGGCTCCCGCCGCCAGGAGCGTGTCAGTATCTCCCCCGTGTTAGCATTCACGCCGCATTCCGTCAGGTACTCTCCAGGCTCCCCCGTGGGGCCAGGGGGGCCGGCCCCGTGGACGTTGACGATGTAGACCGGCGTTCCCGGTGGCGCAAAACCGCTGGCCGTCCACGGTCGAAAGACCTTGGCGGAGATCGGCGGGCGCATGCGCGGCCACAGTTCAGTAGCCCTGGCCAGCACCTTAGCCACCGCCTCCTCCTCGGTCAACCGCACGGGCGCGTTCGGCGGCGGGTCGGCAGGCGCGATGCGTGCATAGTAGTAGACCACCTCGCCGGTCGCCGCCGAAACCTGGATTGAGAGCCGATGGCGGAACTCCTCCGGCCCCAAGCCCTCCCACGCGAAGTGGTATGTCGGCGGCTTGCGGTAGTCATAATATTTCTCGTACTCTAGCCTGTCCTCGGCGCGCCAGAACCAACACCGGCGCTCAGCGAAGGCCAAGGCGTTCCGCAGAGCAACCTCGCGAGCGAGGGGCCGAAACCCCGCTCGCGCGGAGGACCCCCAGTACTTCTCGTCTGCCCGACCCATGAACGTCACATAGTACAGGTCAATGTCCACGGCCACCGTTGCCCCCTCCCCGCTGTCCGGGGTTTCTCCCGCCGGGTACCTCCACACAGTCGCGCGCTCGCCGCGAGACCCATTCACGATGGGCTCTGCGCGCACCGCCTGCACCGCTTCGGGAGAAACCCCCAGGAACCGTGCCGCTACCCGCTGGTCAGGTGGGACCGGGCTCAGCCGACCCTCTTGGATGCCTCCAGCAGAGCCCTCAAGGGACTCGCCCCGTAGGCGGTGGTCAGGCGCGGCGGGCCCAGGTCCCACCCGCTGGGTGGCTTCGGGAGAGGCTGCGATGGACTCCCCGGCCCGGCGTTGGCCAGGCATCACCGCAGTGTCTCGCGTGGCCTCCAGCGCCAGCGCCCCCGCCGCCAGCACGACCAAGCCGACCGCGCCCCACAACCACATTCGTGCTCTCATGTGATGACCTCCTTCGCCGGCCACGCTGCTCCGTGGCTAGTAGTCGAACCCATACCGCGCCGGCACCAGGGTGCAGCCCCCGGCACCTGCTATCTCATAGCTATTGTACCCCCCCGTACTGCCCCTTTTCTTCTTTGACCTTCTCCGCCGCCCAGTCCGCCGCATACGTGACCCACGATCCATAGACGCAAGCGTAATAGTAGAACCAGGGTACCCAGAGGCGGCTGTACTCTCCCGTGTATATGATCTCACGGAACCCTAGCGCCGCGTTCGCGCCGGCAGCCACCGCGTCATCCGTCAGACAGCCATACTGACCGCCGTTCTGAGCGGTCTTGCAGCCCACAAACGCCACGAAGTGCACACAGTCAGAGTACGCCGGCAGCAGGTCCCGCAAAGCAAGCATTGTATCCGGTTGAAATCCGTTGTACTGCCGGCCGACGACCCACCCAGCATCTCCGATCTCCATATAGCCTGGCCCCGCGTGGTTCTCGAGCAGGATCAATGCCGAACTATAGAAAGCGCTCTCCAGCATGTTGTCATCGGGCATGCCTACGGTCGCATACGCCTGGTAGCGCTTCTCCCGATGCACGGTCTCCTGGTACTGCACGAGATTCTCGCCCCACTCCCAGTCCGTCCCACGCCAATTCTTGGACCAGGGCCGCTCCTCGATGGTCCCCAAGCCCTGGCGCGCCGCTTTGGCCTGCCCGTCGCGGTTCGCGGCGCCCGCCTCCGCGGTCTGCCGGGCCGAGAAGGCCGCCGAGAAGAGGCCGAACTGCTCCGGCTCCAGGGTCAACTCAAACCGCTCGGTGTCGCCGGCCGGCACGTGCCCGGTCTGGGGATCATCCTCAATCTCGCGCGTCTCGCCGACCTGCGCGAAGCTGTTGTCGTAGATGCGAATCTCGCCGTCATCCGCATACCCGTTCGTCACCTGGTAGCTGACGTCCAGCGTGAGCGTCATCGTCTCGCGGTCGAAGTGCACCTTGCTGACCCCGGTGATCGCCAGCGTGGGGCTAGGGGCCTTGTCCTTATCCTTGCACATCTCGTTGGGCCAGTAGGGAGAGCCCTCGGTGTGCACGGCCTCCACGGTGTAGGTGTACAGGCCCTTCGGGGCCTGCCCGCCGGGGCCGTAGGGCGGCGGCTCCAGGCTGCCGTCCCACTCCACCGCGTTCTCCCCGACCTGGAAGCCGCCCTCCTGGACCAGAGTCCGAATCAGCCCTCCGGCGGCGTCGTAGATCTTCACCGTTACCTTCCAATCCGGGTTCCCGTAGTTGAGGTGGTCAATAGTGAAGAGGGCGTTGGTATCGCAATTGGCCTCGTCGCCGGGGTCCCACTTCAGCACCTTCTGGCCCACCCACTGCACCACGGTGTTGTACCGACCCCAAGTCTCTTGCTCGGTGTATTCGACGGGCGGCCACTGGTAGTAGTCCCAGCACATCACCCGCCAGTCCACCCAGGTGTTCTTCATATCGGGCACATCCGCCGTGCTCCAGCCGCAACACCACAGCGTGTACTGCGGGGTGCTCTCCACCAGCATGGGGTTCATCGAGTACCATTTGCCCGTCCGCGCCGCGCATCTGCAGGTCGCCGAAGACATAGGGCAGGTAGACCTTGGCGTAGACGGTGATCATGTCGCAGGTCTGGCCGTTCTGGGCGGGTGGGTAGAGGTACAGTTCCGCCTCGCCGCCCTCCAGAATCCGGCCCCCGCCGCTGTACATCACCAGCACGTCGAGGACATCGGTGGCGGCGTACTCCTGCGGCGGGCGGTCCTCTTTCAGCCAGGTGATGGCGACGGTGTAGGTTACTGCGATCTGCTGGCGGCTGCCCGCGAACTTCTCGCGGTAGAGGAAGCGCCCGCAGGAACCCTCGCGGGCACCCAGGCTCTCCGGAGGCAGCAGCGCCTCGGCGGGTTCATACTCCCAGGGGTAGGTTTCGCTGAGGCGGGCCTCGCCGGCGGAGAGGGCGGCGGCGGTCTTCTCGTCCAGGACATAGGCGCCCTGGGCGGTGAGGTCAAAGGGGTATGCGGGGAGCACGGGATAAGGCTCCGGCCCGGCGCGCGCGGGGACAATGTGGCCCTGGGAACTTTCGTCTCAAGAGAAGGGGCTCCGGCCCGGCGCGCGCAGGCACAATCGCGACGCTTACCTGGGGGGGCAGCAAGCAGCGCAGGAGCGAGGACGAGCACAGCGGTGACAGCGAGAACCAGGGGCACGACCGCGGCGAGGACGGGCGGCGCGACCGCGCCGAACAGGGACGATCGGGCGAAGAGCGACCGCACCACCATCACCTCCGTGCCAGTTGGTCTATCCGCTGGGCTAAGCCCAGTTTAGTGTACAACATGCGCACGCAAGTCTCAAGCCATTCTCTGCGCCCTCGCTGCCGGGCGGGCTCGGCACCTGGCAATGGTGAGGCCAGCGCTAGGTACCGCGCCCATCGCCAGGGTCTGAGGGGAGGCGCTGCGCTCCGGGAGGGGGAAGCAGCACCTGGACCAGGGGCAGACATGGGTTGGGCCGCCGGCGCTCTCCGGTTCATCTTCTCCAGCAAGCGGAGATCGGCGAGGCGGCGCCCGGCAGCGGGGGTGGAGAGGCCTGCCCGCCTGCAACTTTTCGGGAACGGGGGCTTCTAAGACAGAGAGTGTTGTCCAACTGCTCGGAAGGGTTCCCGATCGTGAACGTACCCCTCATGGATCTCAAAGCCGAATACCTCGACCTGCGCGAGGAGATGGTGGCCGCGATTGACGGCGCCTTGACCAGCATGAGGCTCTTTCTCGGGCCCAATGTGGAGGCGCTGGAGCAAGAGTTCGCCGAATTCTGCGGCGTCAAGTACGCCATCGGCTGCGGCAGCGGCACGGACGCCTGCCAGTTCGCTCTCCAGGGCGCTGGCGTCGGGCCGGGCGATGAAGTGATCACGGTGGGGTGGACCTTCATCGCCACCCTTGCCGCCATCCTTCATGCCGGAGCCACGCCCGTGCTAGTGGACATCGAGCCGCAGCATCTGTGCATGGACCCCGCGGCGGTGGAGGCGGCCATTACCCCGCGCACCAAAGCGATCTTCCCCGTGCACATCTACGGCCACCCCTGCGACATGGGCGCCCTGCGGGAAATCTCCGACCGGCACGGGCTGCTGCTCATTGAGGATGCCAGTCACGCCCACGGGGCTGAGTGGCAAGGCCAACGCGCAGGCAGCCTGGGGGACGCGGCGGCCTTCAGTTGCTACATGAGCAAGAACCTGGGCGCCTACGGTGAGGCGGGACTGGTCACTACCAACGACGAGGCGATTGCGGAGCGGGTGCGCCTGCTGCGCAACCACGGGTACATCAGCCGCTACGAGCACAGCCTGGTGGGCTACAACAGCCGCCTGGACGAGATTCAGGCGGCGGTGCTCCGGGTCAAACTGGCCCGCCTAGCGGAGTCCATTGAGAAACGGCGGCGGCAGGCGGAGTTCTACCGCCAGGCGCTCGCGGACACGCCGCTGACGCTGCCTTGCGAGGAGCCGGGTACCCGGCACTGCTGGTACATGTTCAACACGCGCGCCCCGCGCCGCGACGAGTTGGCGGCGTTCCTGGAGGAGCGCGGCATCGCCACCGGGCAGCACTACCGGGTTCCCGCCCACCGGCAGCCGGCGCTGGCTCCCTACGGCCTAGACAAGTACCACCTTCCGGAGACTGACCGTGCCGCCGAGGACGTCCTTATCCTGCCCTGCCACCACTACCTGACCGAGGGGCAGATTGAAGGGGTCGCGGAGCAGGTGCGGGCCTTCTACGGCTGAGGCCGGGTTGCAGAAGCCCCTCGCCTAAGAAAGTGCCCGCGCAGGAAGGGACATAGCTGGCGGGCCAGGCTAGACAGCCTGCGACGAAAGCGACACTTGCGGCGTTACCTCAGCGGGCCCGGCGCAGCCTGCGCCGGCCAGAGCGGCGCCACTGCCGACGCCGCCAGGCTACCGTGGCTAGCCCTACGCCCGTCACTAGCGTTATCCCGCCGGCGTAGGGCACTGCAAAGACCCACCGAACTCCCCGGTAGACCTCCTGCGGCCACCAAGCCCAGCGCTGACGGCCCCCCAGGGCTAGGTAGACCAAGGGCTTGAACACCCGGGAGCGGAAACGGGGGGTGAGTTCCGCCGCCGCCCGGAAGTGCGAGGCGCAGGCCAGTTCCGGGTGCTCGCGCTGCACCTGCCCGATGCTGGTGAATTCAACTCCCGAGATCGCCTTGATCCGCAGAAGCGTGGCCTCGATCTCGGCCATGCTATGCTGACCGGTCCCCTCGGCATAGTCCCGAATCTCGTAGGGGTGCAGCATCGCGATGACGAGCGTGGGGCCGGGATAGGCGGCGGCGTTGCGGACAGCGTCCTCGAGGTGAGCAAACTCGACCGTCACCGGGACGTACATCAGGTCCTCCCGGTGGGCTGGGCCCTCGCCCAGCATCCCGGAGATAACCTGGAAGCCGGTGGCGGCGAGTGCGTCGAGGGTAGCGGCGTCATAACTGTTAGCGGGGGGAACGAAGGTGGTCACCGAGCGTCCCACCAGGCCGCGCAGCACCTGCTTGCCGAAACTGATCATTTCCCGCTGCCGGGCCTCGGGCAGACCGGCCACTTCGGAGGCTTCCCGCTCGTCGGGCCGGAAGTCGTGGCGGTAGCCATGCTGGGCGAGGTCAATTGCACCCCGGGTCGCGAGGCTGCGCAGCAGCAACACGCGCTGGCGGCCGGCCGGACTGTCCCAGGGGCCGAGGTTCTCGTCCAGGTAGCGCTTGGCAGCCGGCACTACCGACACCGTGGGCACCAACCCCACGCGCCGGCAGGCCGCGAACAAGGCGTTTTCCATGCGCAGGCGCTGGTCTGGGCCTTTGGCCGGCGGTCCTACGAAGTCGTCATAGCGCAGCCCCACCAGCACCGGCCCCTGCCCCAGGACGCCGACAGAGGCGGCCATGGCCAGGAGAAGGGTCAAGGTACGTCCCAGGATAAAGCGGCGCTGAGGCATGGTTCTCCGTGAGACCGTGAAACGTACAGGGACGAGCCGGGCATAATCCCCAGAGCATGTACCGCAACTGGGCACTGGCCCGCCGTGCGGGAGGAGAGGGGGAGTCATGGGCGGCAATCGCGAGCGCCACGAGGCGCAGGCACCCAGCAGGTGGTAACCGCCGCTTCGTCTCTCTGACTCTGACCTCCGCGCATCAGCTTTCGACCGCGGCGGTCCCTCATCGGCCGCAGCACTTCTTGTACTTCTTGCCGCTCCCGCAGGGACAGGGGTCGTTGCGGCCGGGGCCGTGGGCTACCCGCACCGGCCGACCCTTCGCCTCCGTCATCTCCTCCGCCGCCTCGCTCATCGGCGTCTCCACCGCTTCCAGCCCGGCCAGCACCGGCGCCAGCAGTCGCTCGCTCTCCGTCTCCATCTCCTGCACCTGCACCGTCGGTTGCTCCACCACCACCTCGGTTAGGAACAGCGCTCGCGTCAAGTCCTCGGCGATGCCCTGCAGCAGGTTCTCGAAATACTCGTGAGCCTCGCGAGCATACTCGATGAAAGGATCGCGCTGCCCGTAGGCCCGCAGGTAGATGGAGTCCCGCAGGTAGTCCATCTCCTGCAGGTGCTCCATCCAGCGGTTATCAATGATGCGCAGCAGCCAGGAGCGCTCGATCTGCCGCATGAGTTCCGGCCCGATCGCCCGCTCCCGCTGCTCGTAGAACCGCACCACCACGTCCTGCACCGTCTCCCGCAAATCGCGGGGATGGATGTCGGCGAGCCGCTCAACCGGGAGAACCTGCTCCAGGCCGGGGACCGTCTCGCAGAGCGCCCGGTGCATCGCCTCCAGGTCCCAGTCCTCGGGGGGCAGGCCGGGGGGTGCAAACTGGCTGATCACGGGGTCCACCGCCCGGCGGATCATGCTCAGAACGCTGTCCCGCACGTCCTCCCCCATCAGCACGCGGCGACGCTCTCCGTAGATGACGTTGCGCTGCTCGTTCATCACGTCATCGTACTTGAGCGTGTCTTTACGGATCTGGTAGTTGCGCAACTCCACCTTCTGCTGAGCGCGCTCCAGCGACTTGCTGACGATGGCGTGTTCCAGCACCTGCTCCTCGGGCCAGCCCCTCATGAAGAAGCCGAAGCGCTCGGGGCCGAAGAGCTTCATCAATTCATCTTCGAGCGAGACGTAGAAGCGCGAGGAGCCGGGGTCGCCCTGGCGCCCGGAACGGCCCCGCAACTGGTTGTCAATCCGCCGGCTCTCATGGCGCTCGGTGCCCAGCACGTGCAGGCCCCCCAGGCGCTTGACCTTTTCGTGCAGTTCGGGGTTGACCGCTTGCTTGGGGTCCTCGGGCTTGCCACCCAGCACGATGTCCACGCCCCGCCCGGCCATGTTGGTGGCGATGGTCACCTGCCCCGGCCGGCCGGCCTCGGCGATGATCTGGCCTTCCCTTTCGTGCTGCTTGGCGTTGAGGACGTTGTGGGGGATGCCCTCTTCCAGGGCACTGAGCAGCCGCTCCCGCCAGGTCGTCAGCGTGGCGGGGTCGGCCGAGGCTACGTCTACCTGGAGCAGCGTGAGCAGGCGATCCAGCACCGCCGGTTCGGTGAGGTCCTCCGGCACTCCCAGCCGGCGCGCAATGGGCGCAATCTCGTGCCGGCTCAGTTGGTCGAGATTGGGGCGCAGGGCTTCCAGCAGGCGCTGCACCTCGTCTTTGGGCACCGGCGGCTTGTCCGAGTAGAGCACATCCTGGCAGAGCAGAATGAGACAGTGCCGGCGCAGCTTGTCCGGGGCCAGGCGCGTGGAGAGATACTCGGAGACGTCCACGGAGCGGGTACCTACCAGCACCGGCTGCTCGCGGATGTACATATTGAGGATCTCCGACACGATCCCCCGGTACTTAGCCTCCTTGGTCTTGTAGATGGCGTCGGGATAGTCTTTGCGGATGACCGGCAGGTGGGTGGGGATGACCACCACCGGCATTCCGTAGATCTGCCGGAACTCCGTCTCTTCGGTCTTGGCCGTGCCGGTCATGCCTGCCAGTTTCTTGTACAGGCGGAAGAAGTTCTGATAGGTGATGGAAGCCACCGTCTGCCGCGCCTGCTGGATGCGCACGTGCTCTTTGGCCTCAATGGCCTGGTGCAGGCCATCGGAGTAGCGCCGGCCCGGCTGCGGATGGCCGGTGAACTCGTCTACAATGATGACTTCGCCGTGATCCACGATGTAGTGCTGGTCGCGCTTAAACAGAGCGTGGGCTTTGAGCGAGGCTTGCACGTGGTGGGCGATGTCCAGGTAGCGGGGGTCGGAGAGATTGTCAATCCCCAGCATCCGCTCCACCTTCTCCTGCCCCTTCTCGGTCAGCATCACCTGGTTGAATTTCTCCTCGACGTAGTAGTCGTAGTCGTCTTTCTCTTCCTCATTGTCGGTCCCCCGCAGGCGGGAGACGATCCGGTCAATCTCCTCGTAGAATTGCACGCTCTTCTGGGGCATCCCCGAGATGATCAGCGGGGTGCGCGCCTCATCCACCAGGATCGAGTCCACCTCGTCCACGATGGCGTAGTTGAGATCGCGCAGCACCAGGTAATCCGGGTGCCCGCACATGTTGTCGCGCAGGTAGTCAAAGCCCAGTTCGCTGTTCTCGACGTAGGTGATGTCCTTGAGGTAGTTGGCGCGGCGCTCGGCGGCCTCCATGTTGTGCTGGATGTAGCCGATGGACAGGCCCAGGAATTCGTAGACCTTGCCCATCCACTGGGCCTGCCAGCGCACCAGGTAGTCGTTGGTGGTGACCAGGTGACAGCCCTTGCCCTCCAGGGCGTTGAGGTACAGCGGGAGGACCGCGACCAGAGTCTTGCCCTCCCCGGTCTTCATCTCGGCGATCTTGCCCTGATGCAGGACGATACCGCCGATGAGTTGCACGTCATAGGGACGCATGCCCACCGCCCGCCAGCAGCCCTCGCGGGCCACCGCGAAAGCCTCGGGCAAAAGGTCGTCGAGGGTCTCTCCGGCAGCCAGGCGCTGCTTGAACTCCTCGGTCTTGCCGCGCAGTTGCTCATCGCTGAGCGCCTTGATTTCGGGCTCCAGGGCATTGATTTGCCGGACGACCTTCATCGCCCGGGCGACTTCGCGCTCCGAGCCATCAATCAGCCACTTTGCCG
>CALFVE010000374.1 GCA_937928475.1 uncultured bacterium
CCGTATTGCGCTGTTCCAACTAACCGAACTGCAAGCCAGCCGGGCGGCACTTGAGGAGGAGAACCAGCGCCTGCAGGCCTCGGTCCTAAGCAGCCGCCAGCAGAAGGAGTTGGCCCAGAAGGCCGCGAGGGAGGCCCAGCAGCGAGTAGAAGCCGCCCGGCAGCGGCTGGCGACGGCCCAGGCCGACCTCAAGCGAGCGGAGGCCTCCCTGCGCAACACGCAGGGGCAGTTGCAGCGGGTGCGGCAAGAGAGAGAGCGTCTCTCCCAGCAAGTAAATGACCTCGAAGCCAGGAGCAAGGGCTTGCAGCAGCAACTGGGCCAGACCCAGGCCACCCTGGCGCAGACCCAGGCCCACTTGCGCGAGGCGCAAGCAGAGGAGCAGCGCCTGCAGGGCGAAGTCCGAGACCTGCGAGCCAGGACCCAAGACTTGCGGGTGGAGGCGGAAATGGCGCGCCGGGATCTGGAGGACGCCCAGCGCGACCTGGTCGCCGCCACTGACGAACTGGAGCGCAAGCGAGAGGAACTAGAGCGGACGGAAGCGCTGACGGTAGCCTTGACCAACACTTGGTTAGCGCAGTCGTTCCTCACCGCCACCACCGAGGTCCGCTTCGAACCGGGGACGGAACTGCTGCGGCAGTCGATCCGAGCCACGCAAAGCGAGGCGCAGATTGTGGCCTCGCTGGAGGAGATGCTGGTCTTGGCATCGCGCCTAGCGGCAGCGGCGGGAGCGGGGAGAGACCCCGAGAGCGGGCGGTCGGTCGTGCTCTTCGCGCCGATCCCGCCCGGCACCACCGACTTTCCGCCGCGGGAGAGTACGGTCATCCGCGAGGTGGCCCGGCAGATTCGGGAGGGGCGAGCGGAGGAGTACGTGGTGGTCGTGCGGGTGGTCTTCCGCAGTTTCGTGGGGGATGACCGGCCAGTCGGCATCGGGCTGTTTGCGCGGCCCAACGATCTTGTGTTCAAGCCAGGGGCGGTGATCGCGAGCCGGCAGATTGACGGCAGCAAGCCGCGCGCCGAGGTCTTCCAGCGCCTCTGGGGGCTGCTCAGCGATCTGCGTGTGGCCGCGCAGGAAGCGGGGCTGATGCGTGATCCGCAGACCGGGCAGTACGGCCAGGTGCCCGCGGAAGCCATCCTGGCCACGCTCGACGAATTGCTGCAACGGAAGCAGGTGCTCCTGGTGGAGGCAGTGGCAGCGCAGGAGGTATACGTGGCTAGCGAGGAGCCGTTCCTGGTGTTGCTCCGCGTGCGGGAGCCGGAGGGAGGCGGGGGCGGTGGCTGAGCGCGCTATTCTGGGGATTGACCCGGGCACCGCCAAGTGCGGCTTGGCCCTGGTGCAGGAGGACGGCGCCGTCTTGTTCCGGGCCGTAGTCGCTCCCGCCGACTTGCCGGTCACCCTGGCCCAACTGGTCAGGGAGCGCCCGATCACGGCGGTAGCGCTGGGGAATCGGACGGGAGCGGCGACCGTTCGCGGTCTCGTGGAGCAGAGCCTGCCTGGCGTCCCGGTGGCCCCGGTCACGGAGCATGAGAGCACTCGGCAGGCCCGGCGACTGTACTGGCAGTATCACCCGCCCCGAGGCTGGCGGCGGCTGGTGCCTTTGGGGCTGCTAGTTCCACGTCTACCGCTCGACGGGTATGCGGCGGAAATCTTGGCGCGCCGCCTGTTGGCGCGGCCGGCTGCGGCGGAGAGATCATAGCGCCCGCGTACGAGTAGCCACCAGCACCAGCAGGGCGAATATCCCCCCGGCCAGCCCGAAGAGTTGGGCGTGCTTGGGTCCTCCGACCTCCGCGCCGAGGGCCCAGCCGGCCCAAATCAAGGCCACAGCGAAGATTAGGCTAACGACAAGCCGCATTGAGAACCTCCCAGCCTCGGCCGCCCGTAAAGGCGGGGGCAAGCCTGGCCCACTGTGGTAAGTATACCCAAGCACGCCTAGTCTCACCCTGGCGCGGCTGTTCATGCACGCTTCCCCCGCGCTCCTCGCGGCCAGAGAACGGGCCCGCGCGGGTTCAGGGCGGTCGGATTCGGACCCAGGAAAAAATCTCGGCGTGGGGAAGGAAATCTGCCGAGGGCAGCGAAGTCCGCACGGACGGCTGCGGCCGACCCCCAACCAATGCCGGGGCGAGACGCCCCTTCGCCTCGGCTTCGAGAGGAGTGAGAACCACACGCGCCTGCGGCGCACCGCAGGGACAACCATTTGGCGACGAGGTTGAGGCGCGGTAGGGCGACGCGGTGTGACGGACGAAAGACGAGCAAAGGAGGAGAAAGGCAAACATGAACAAGGGCGGGCTATGCACGGCGGCAGTATTGCTGGCCGTGACGGTCGTCGCGGTCAGCGCCGCCGAGATGGGCACCCCCAACATACCCTCGGCACAGGCCTGGCAAGGACCAGTCATTGGCCAAGTGGACGCGCGCTTCTACGCCGGGGGGGGATGACCCTCTTATTGCCCTGGGCCTGAAAGGGGAGGCCGGAGAGGGCCGCGACTGCACCGTCTGGTACACGCACTGGGACAACGACTCCGCCGATCCCATCGCCGGGGCCCTGCGGGCCTCGCGATGGGACGGTCTCTCCGTGACCCTCAAACAAGAACTCTCCGACGAGTACGACCGTTACCGCCTGGCGCTGGTGGGCGGAGCCGATTTCGCTACCAGCGGCCCCCGAGGTACTAACACCGTCACCGGCGCCTCTGCCAAGATGGGGCCGGCCACCCCGGCGCTGGCTCTGCCCCTGGAATGGCAGTCGGGACAGAGCACGATCATTGTACAGCCCAAGGTCGTCTGGTTCAGGAACAATCTGCCCACTACTCTAGGCACCACCATCTCCGGCTTCGGCACCATTTTCACGGTGGGAGTCGGCCTGGTGCGCCCGCTGTGGCGCGGCGAGATTGTGGCTGACCTCGCCTATCCCTTCGCGGGCGACAATGTCGTGGATGACGCCACCGGTGGGGTGGAGCGCGAGATCGTCTGGAGCGCCGGCTGGCGCACACCCCTGGGAGCAGAAGACCGCACCTGGCTGAGCGTTTACGCCACCAACGCAGCCGGTCCTACCCCAGCAACGTCGGTCATTGGCACCCCAGGCAACGATGTCGGCCTGGGCGTGTCACTGGGCCGGTCGTTCTGACCATCATGTGCGAGAGGAGATGCCAACAAATGAACAGGAGTGTCCTGAGTCTGCTTGTGCTGTTGACTGCGGCATTGGCCCTCGCGCTGGCCGGCTGCAGCAGCGGCTTTGCCCCAACCCTGCCCTCCCCGAACGAAGGCCCGGGGCTGGAGGAGGCCACGATTACGCTTACGCCGGAACTGGCCGGGATTCCGGCCGAGGAACTTCCCCAGGACCTTACTGCAGCGAACTTCGCAGTTTCCATCAACGGTGCACCTGCCCGGGTTATCCGGGTAGTGCGCTCCGCCGGTGGCGGCCTGGCGATCGGGCTGGTCGTTGACAGCACCGGCTCGATGGGCGGCGAAATCGAGGGAGTGGTAAACAGTATCGAGGCCTTTGCCGACAGTTTTGCCGGCCGGACCGTCACCTGGGGAGGGATCGAGTACGGAGACGGCACTCCCGAAGACGGCGAGAACACCTGGGATTTCTTCGGGAACTTGGATCGTCGCACCAAGGTTGGTACCACCGCCAACCTGACCGTCTTCCGCGACTGGCTGGCTACCCTGACCGCGAGGGGCGGAGGTGACGCAGCGGAGAACCCGCTGGACGCCATGATGGAGGCCAAGAACACCATGACCTGGCCGTCCGGCGTGGCTCGCCACTTCATCCTGCTCACCGATGTGGGTGCTCACCAGCGCGGCGACCCGACTCCCGAGGGCGCTCCGGCCGATCTGTACGGCTTTACCGGAGCCGAGGTCCTCGCAGCCTTCCGGGGCTGGGCCGTGGTCCACGCCGTCAGCCCGGATTACTCGTATGCCTGGCCGACTCCGGAAGCGGCCGGGCCGGCACAGAGCAACGGCGGTCCCGACCCGCAGGTGGTGACAGGCGCGGGCTGGGACGTTCGGGAACTGGCCGACGGGGGTCCGCCGGATCGTCGGACCCACAACGGGACCGGCGGGAAGTGGGTCGAGATGCCCAGCAGCGGCGTGGTGGACCTCACCACCCTGGGCATCGCAGAACTCATCAACCTGGCCTACACCGTCACCTTTGAGCGGCCGAGGGATCTGGACGAATTCGACCTGGAGATAGTCGCCACCTGGGCCGGCGGCTCGGCCACCTGGACGATCGCAGGCTTCCGGCCCTAGGCCCGCGCACGCGGAACCGCGGAAAGGGCCCGGCTGCGGCCGGGCCCTTTGCTTGAGGAAGGCCGCCTAAGGCCTGCGCAGTCGGCGCAGCAATCGGCGAATGCGGTCCCCAGGGCGCAGGGTGATGCGCAGCCACTGCGCCGCAAAGGCACACGCCAGCAGCACCCGCGCCGCCCAAAAGCCGAAGAAACCGGCGCGCCGGCGGAAGTGCTTGCGGTGGTAGTGCGCCCAGCCCTGATACCACCTCTCCAGGCGCTCGCGCGGCGCCAGCAGAGCGATCGCGCTGCCCGCGTGGTGGATCATCTGGGCGCTCGGTGTGAACCAGATTTCCCAACCGGCCTGCCTTAGCCGATAACAGAGGTCCACATCATTGAAAAAGATCGGGCAGCCCTCATCGAACAAGCCCACTTCCCGCAGGGCGCGACCCCGCAGCAGCAAGGCAGAGGCCATAGGCTGATCCACCTGCCGCTCCCGGTCGTGCCCCCAGTTGTCCAGGCGGTATTCCCGCACGGAGCGGCTGCGGGCGAAACGCTCCGTCCAATCTAGCATCTGCAACAACACCACCCAGGGAGAGGGAAAGCCCCGACAACTGGCCTGCACCCGCCCGTCCGGGTAACGCAACTGCGGGGCCACGGCCGCCGCCTGGGGGTGCTCGCGCAGGAAATGCAACAGAGCCGGCACCGCCCCAGGCGTGACGATCACATCGGGGTTGAGCAGGAGGTGGAACTCCGCCGCGGCTTCGTTCAGCGCTTGGTTACTGGCCGCCGCGTAGCCGCGGTTTTCCGAATTGGCGATGAGCGTGACCTCGGGGAAACACTCCCGCACCATCTCGGCGCTGCCGTCGGAGGAGGCGTTGTCTACCACGATGACCCGGGCGTCGGGGCCGGCGCCATGCTCCCGCAGCGCCGTCAGGCACTGGGCGAGGAGTTCCCGGGTGTTCCAGTTGACGAGGCAGATGGTGAGAGAGAGCATGGGCCGTTGCCAGAGGCCGCCTAGCAGTGCGCGAGACAGACAGCCGCCACTAAAGATTGAGGGCTCCGCACTGCAATCACGGAGCCCTCAAGCGCATATTCAGTTGGGTGTCGTGGGGTAAGAAGCGAGAAGAACTCCGAGAGACTCCCTGGTCGTACCCCGGGGGTGCTGCACCGTGATTACTTCTTGCTGCAGCAGCCTTTCTTCACTTCCTTCTTCTCTTCCTTCTTCTCCTCTTTCTTAGGGCCACAACACGATTTAGCACTCATGCGGGCATCACCTCCGGGTAAGTTGCTGGGATACAGGAGCGGTCGCTCCTGTTACGATACGCAACCTGCATCATACGGGACCTACCGCCAGGAGTCAACCCATTGTGCAATCAGGTTGGTACAGGACAATAGACGAAGACAAGCGACTGCCGGTTC
>CALFVE010000375.1 GCA_937928475.1 uncultured bacterium
GGAGGCGCTGGTGCGGCTGGGGCGCTTGCTGGAGCGGCTGGGGGTGCCGGCTGCGGCTGCCTCCTGAAAAACGTCGCCGCGAACTCCGGCGTCCAATCCGGGCACAAGGAGATCCCGCTCCATGTTCACCCTCCGCCTTGCTCGGAGTTGCCTCCTGTCTGCTTTCCCCTGCTTGCTGCTCACCGCCTCGGCCGGTGCCGGAGCCGACCTGCTCCTGGCGGAGGGGGGCCAGGTGCAGGTTGTCATCGTCCTCAATCGCGCCCAGGCGATGCCCGGGGAGCAGACCGCCGCCGCAGAACTGGCCACTTACCTGGAGAAGATGACCGGCGCGGCCTTCGAGACGGTGCCGGAAACGGCGGTGCGCGCTGGCGCCGCCGCGATCTACCTCGGCGACACCCGTTTCGCCCGCGCGCACGAGATTGACCCGGAGCGGCTGGGAGCGGAAGAGTCGGTCGTGCGCACCGTTGAAGGCAGCCTGGTCATTACAGGGGGAAGGCCCCGGGGGACGCTCTACGGCGTGTACGACTTCCTGGAGAACGTCCTGGGCTGCCGCTGGTACACACCCTTTGCCGAGAAGGTCCCCTCCCGCCCGACGCTTACCGTGGGCGCGCTCGACCGCCGGACCCAGCCCTACATGCACTTCCGCAGCCACTACACGCACCTGGGCGGCGAGGGCTGGAAGATGTTCAACGTCCGCAACCGCATCAATGAGGTCACCTCCAGCGGACCGTTGGACGAGGCGGTGGGCGGCGGGGTTGCTTACGGGCCGCGCATCGGCGGCGGCCACGGCTTTGCCCCTTATCTCCCCGCGGACAAGTACTTCGCGGAGCACCCGGAATACTACTCCATGCGCGAGGGCAAGCGCGTGCCCTCCAACGGCCTGGATGGCAACCACGCCTGCCTGAGCAACCCCGACGTGCTCAAGATCATCACCGAGGGGGTGCTGGAGGACATCCGCGCGAACCCCACTGCCTACTGCTTCACAGTCGCGGTCAACGACGGCGGCTCCTCCACCCTATGCGACTGCCCGGAGTGCCGCAAGATTGCACAGCAGTACGGGGCCACCGAGGAGCGCTGCACCGACGGGGGCCTGATGATCTGGTTCGTCAACCAGGTGGCCGACGCCGTGAGGCAGGAATTTCCGGACAAGTACATCCGCACGCTGGCCTACGGTCCGGCGGCGCGGCCTCCGGTGGGCATCAAGGCGCGCGACAACGTGATCGTGCACGTCTGCGCCGGGCCGCGCAGCGAGGCGGTCTGGCTACCGAAGGGAACCGATTCCTACGAGCTGGAAAACCTGCGCGAATGGTGCAACTTCGCTGACCACATCTGGGTGTGGGACTACGCCCTCTCCTGCTACCACCATCCCCAGGGCCTGCGGCCCATCACCTGGAAGATGGACGAGCAGATGAAGCTCTTCCACCGCCTGGGCGCGATTGCGGGAATGTTCCAGGAGAACGAGATCCTAAGCGCCGAAGACACCATGTTCGCCCAGTTCTACGAGATGAACATGTGGATCTACGCGCGGCTCTGCCAGGACCCCACCCAGGACGTGGAGGCGCTGATCAGCGACTTCCTGGAGGGCTACTACGGCGCGGCAGGCCGGCCCTTGCGGGAGTATATCAGCCTGGTCGAGTCGCGCCTCCCCGGGCATCCCTACCGCACCTTTGACTGGGCGTTCATGCGCCGGGCGCAGGAACTGTTTGACCAGGCGGAGGCAGCGGTGCGCGATGCGCCCGAGTTGCTGGATCGGGTGCGGGTCTCCCGTATTCCCCTGGACCTGTCGGCGCTGTGCTGGAGGAACACCCTCCTCCGCGACTACCTGAAGCAGGGCGGGAGGCTGGAAGAGTATCCCTTCCGAATTTCAGCACTGAAGGCGCGGGTACTGGACACGCTGGCGAGCACCCAGCACCCGTATATGCTGATGGACGTCTCCCGGTACTGGCTGCAATCTCAGGGGCGGAAGAACCGGGAGCCGATGCGCGAGATCGTGAGGCGCTATCTGGAAGAGGTCAGCGCCGGGGTCGAGTACACGCCGCTGCCGGAGCCGTTCCGCGCGCTGCCTGCTGACCGGGTGATTGACCTTACTGCTCCGCTGTTTGCCGGTGACCACTTTCCCATCGTCGTCCCCGACGAGCAAGCGACGCTGGGCCTGGCTGTGCCGCGCACCGAGAAGATCGAGATGCCTATGTACATCGGCTACTGGAGCGGGGTGCCAGGTCATCCCAATGCTGGGGGCGTCACCATCAGGCCCGAGGACGTGCCGGGACCGGGCTATCACCTGTACCGGGGGCCGACCTTCACTCTCAACGAGTGGACCTACCTCTACCTCACGGCCTCCTGGCAGCTGCAGGAGCATCTGTTCACTCTCTACGATCCGGCCCACCCCGATCGCAAGTGGACCGCGTATGCCTCCATGAAGTTCAGTGGGCCGGACTATCCCCACGGGCGCGAAGGAGAGCCGAAGGGACTGTTCCTGGACCGGCTCATCCTGGTGCAAGAGCCCGACTAGCCGCGCGCGCCACGCGAGGTTCAAGATGTCTGCGCAGCGCCCTTCAGTCTGGCTGCTCGCCCTGGCCGCCCTGGTCTCGGGCGGGGTTTTGCTGCTGGGCTTTCCCCCCTTTGGCTTGTACCCGCTGGTCTGGGTGGCCCTGACGCCTCTGCTGTGGGCGCTCAGCCGGGCTCGCCGATCGGGGCAGGGGGCGCTCCTGGGCCTGCTGACCGGAATGGCCTTCTTCGGAAGCTTGCACCGCTATCTGCTGATGTACGGGATCCTGCCTACCTTGCTCGTGGCCCTGCTGGAGGCGCTGCCGGTAGCCTTGTTCGGTTGGCTGGCGGTCCGGGTCGCGGCGCACCGCCACCTCCTGTTGCGCTCGCTAGGCGTGGCGGGGGCCTGGGTAATAGGGGAGTGGGTGCGCCAGAACCTCGGGGATCTCTCGCTCACCTTCGGGCAGTTGGGCTACAGTCAGCAGCCGGCGCTTTCCTTGCTCCAGTCGGCGAGCGTGGCCGGAGCGCTGGGCCTCAGTTTCCTCATCGTGCTCTTCAATGCTGCTCTTACTTTCACGGTCGCGCCGGAGCGGGCCGAGGGCTGTGGGGGCGGCTGTGCACGCGTATTGGTGCTGGGGCTGGTAGCGGCGTGCGTAGGGCTGGTGTACTTAGGCGGATACCTCCGGTTGCGCTTGCCGCCTCCAAGCGGGCCCGGGCTAGTGGCGGGTGTCGTGCAGCCCAACCCGGACCTGGAAACACCCGTGACCCCAGAGGACCAAGAGGAGTGTCTGCGGGCGTACCCCCGGTACACCGAGGCCCTGATGTCGCCCTGGAAAGAAGCAGCGAGGCAGGAGGAGGCCCCCGGCCGGCCGCAACTGGTCGTATGGCCTGAGACGGCCTTCCCCGCGACCTTGAACGCGGAGCCGCGCTTCTGGCAGGCGGCCGAGCAGACAGCGCGGGCCAGCGCAGTTTGGCTGCTGATGGGCGCGCTGGAAGTGACGGAGACCGGGCAAGTATACAACAACGCCTGGTTGTTTGACCCGCAGGGGCAGTTGCGCGGGAAGTACAGCAAGAACGATCTGGTGATGTTCGGGGAGTACGTGCCCTTCCGCGAGCGGCTG
>CALFVE010000376.1 GCA_937928475.1 uncultured bacterium
TCGCGCAGCATTTCCTGCTCGGACAGCGACAGCGCCGCGGCGTCGGCTGATTCCAGGATGACGACGTCATACTTGAGCAGGTCCTCCATCAGCGCCGGGAAGAAGGTCAACTGCCCGGCCATCTTCCAGTCACTGTAGGAATGCCGCGACACGGTTACCTGCGGCGGCCCGGGCATCGCCTGGAGTATCTCCTGCAGCCGCCAGCGCTCCACGATCGGTTTCACGTACTCGTCCTGGATGAGCAGGACATCGAGTTTGCCGTCCCGTGCGATAGCCAGTTTCTCCGGCTCAAAGCGCAGCACCAGTTTCGGCGGCGGCATTACCTGGTGCTCGGGCGCGGCGAGGCCCAGGCGCACGGGCACGTCATACCACGCATTCAGCGCCTCGCCCGTGACGCTCACGCGGAAGAGCCACAGCCCTTCGCCCAGGGTTGCCGCATCGGTTCGCCTCGCCGGTCGCCAGCCGGCAAGCGACTCGCTGAACCGCTTGGGCCAATCGGCGACCTGCGCCGGCGTCTCCACCGAGACCGACTTGCCGGTCGGGGTGTCGAAGCGCGTCGTCACCCGGAGGGGGCTGATGGTCACCTGCACCTCGTCCAGCGGTCGCGTAGCCGAGGTAAGACTAGTCGTCAGACTAACCGCGGCTCCCTGAGGCTTTGCTTCTCCGCCGGCAACCAGGTCGGGCGAAGCGAAGGTGGGCGAGGGCATCGGCGTGAGCAGGCACCAGACCGTCGTCTGCCAGGTCCTCCCTGCGGGGATCGCTACCTTGCTGTACATCCACTCCGTCGTTGCTCCCGGCTTGCCCGGCGCGCAGTTGTAAAGCAAGTCTAGGCTGTCGTAGTCCATCGTGAAAATCACGGAGTCCTGCGCGGCGCAGACGGCCGTCCATCCTGCCACCGGTTCGTGCACAAACTCCGGCTGTGCCTGCTGCGCAGAGAGCACGGATAAGCCACTAGCGCACGGACGCACGTACCGGTCTTGGCCGGGGTCGCCGGAAGCGGTGACGAAGTTCTGCATCCAGTACTGCACGGCGCGCCCCTCCTGGTTGGGGTTGGTGAAGGCCACGTCGCAGCGGATCGCCCGAGTGTCGGCGAAAAGGGAGATGGTCTTGCCCAGGCGCAGGCCGGACAACATGCTCCCCTCTTTGGCCGCCGTCGTAATGGTGAAGCGCACCGACGCGCTGCCGTCGTGTAGATCCACCCTCTCCACCGCGTAGGGCGCCTCCACGAACTCCCCCGGCCAGGGCTGGGAGACGTCGTGGTCCGCAAACAAGCCCCCCACCTTGGCGGCCTGGGGCACCAGTTCCCGCCCATCGGCCTTCCGCACCAGGCTGACAACCTGCGCCCCCCGGCGGGGGTCAACTGCCAGCCGAAGGAAGGAGTTCTCCATCACTATCTCCGGCTGCCCGTCTCCGTTCACGTCCGCCTCCGCAATCGCCGGCGGCGTCGGGAAGGCCTCTATCGGCGCGAACAGGACGTTATCTACGTACAGCACCCCGCCGGGGGACACATGCAGAGCGAGCGCACCGTTCTCCACACCGTCCGCGACCTGGTAGTACCAACGATGCTCCCGCCAGTTGCTGCTCAGTTGCTGCGGCCCGGAAGCGGTGGAGCCCCGGAAGCCGTTCTTTTCATATTGATATACATACACTGCCACCGACCCCAGGCCGCGGGCAAAGAACCGCACCAGGTACTTCTCACCCGGCTGGAGCGCGCCGGTACCCTGACTGAGCGCTCCTTCCCGAGGCGCCTGTCCGCCTTCTCCTACGCCGCGATCCAAGGGCACGACGCGTAGGCACATCTTGCCGGCATGGGCCACGTGAGGGTCCTCGACGGCGGTCACGCGCGCGGGGTAGCCGGGGTTCAGCCACCAGTTCCCGGTGGTCTCCGCCAGTTGAAACTGCGAGGCCGCGGTGAGCTCTTCGAAGCCCGCGTTCTTGAGCCGGTTCTGGCCCCAAGCCGCTGGGCCTGTCACCAGGCTCAGCATGAGCCCGAGCCCCAGCGCCGCCACTCGCTCCCGCCTCCTGCCGCCCTTGCGCATGGCTTTCCCTCCTTGCCCGCTGGTTGCTTATCCCGTCAGCCATTGCCTCTATCTGCGCGAGCCTCCATCACCAACTTTCAGCGCCGCTTGTTCACATTCCTCCCGGCGTCCCTTCTCTGCTCAGGAGGAAGCGACCCCAACCGTGGCGAACAGGTGCGCCTATCTGACCGGCAAGGCCCGGCGGCCCGAAGGCACTCGGGCCTGCCCTGCCGCCATTCACGGACTTACGGGAGACAATCATGGCCGCTAAGCTCTGGCTCAAACTGACCGTCGAGGAAATCGCCCGCGAGTTGGAACGCACCTCCACCGTGCTGCTTCCTCTCGGCGTCACCGAGCAGCACGGCTACCACCTGCCGCTCGCCGTAGATGTCTACAACGCCGAGATGATCTGCGCGCGGGCCTCGGAGCAGACCGGCTGTCTGGTCGCTCCCACCCTAAATTACGCCTTCAGTGGCGGCGAACTCCCCGGCACTATCAATATCTCGCCCCAGGTTTACGGCTTGCTCATCATGGAAATCCTCCGCGAACTCTGCCGCCACGGCCTGCGCCATCTCATTCTCGTCGCCGGCCACGGCGGCACCGACAACACCCACGCCATCAAGAGCGCCGCCGAGATGTTTCTGCGCCTGAATCCGCAGTTCGCCGACCGCAACCTGGCCGTTTTCCTGTTCTGGGAATACAGCCCTACCTTCCTAGAGATTGCCGCCCAGGGCGACTTTCATGCTGCCTGGGCCGAGACCTCGCTGATGCTGCACTGGGCCGGCGAGGAGGTCCGCCGCGAGCGCATGGTGCTTGACGAGCCGGAGTTCGCCGCCCTGATGCGCACCGACCAGGACGCGTATGAGGCCCGTGAGCAGCGGGTAGAGCACCGTGCCGTGATTGCCCGCCGCTATCAGAGCCCTCGGATGAAAGTCGGGGTGATGGGCTACCCGGAGCGGGCCAGCGCGGAGTTGGGCGAGACCATCGCGCGGGAAGCGGTGGCCGGGTTGGTGGAACTGATCCGCGCCATGGAGGCCGTGGGGTAGCCGCGTCTAGCGCGAGGGCGAGGTGTCTGCGCATCGGTTGCGGTTGCGCGGTGGGGGCCGCCCTGGAGCCCCCGGGGGTGTAGGACACAGTTCGCCGGACCGCTGGGAGCCATTTCCACGGGCCGGGGGTGGTTCGGCCGCGAGCAGGCGGAGCGACATGGCCTGCGGCACCTCGCCCGGCGGGCCTGATCCTCGCGCCGCAAACGGCGGGTTCATCCCGGCGACCGCGCCAGCGGGCAGGCAAGGATGCCTGCCCCACGCGGAAGGGGAGCAGGGGCGCATTGGGTGGCAGCGCCCACGGCCAGACATGCCTGCCCTACGCGGGAGGTGCGCAGCGGGCGGCGACGGCTACCAGATCCACTTGGCTTCCGTTCCCGGGGCGAGGGTGACTCGCCGCTCCTTGCCGGCTACCGGGCCGCCCTCCACGCCGCGCACGGTCACTGTCATGGTCTTGTCCAGCGGGTTGTGCACGATTACATCCCACTCGCCGCCGCCACGCTCCAGCACGCGGATGATAATGTCACCACGCTCGCAGGAGACTACGTTCCCCAGGAAGATCGTCCCCGCCTCGGTGGCCGGGTCCAGGCTGGTCCAGGCCCAGCCCTCGGGGTCCACGCCCAGCGGCTCGAAGACCGCCGCGGCGGGGCGCCAGACGCCGGCCGTCCAGTTCGGGTTGAGGCCCTTTACCCGCACTGGCACTCGCATCCCCAGATCAACCCGGGGCAGGATGCCGACAAAGGCGCCGTCCTGCACTTGTAGGTCCTGCGCCACCTGCGTCCCCAGGACCCAACCGCGCTGAGGAGCAAGGCGCAGGCCGATGTGCGGCTGCGCCAGGTTGAGCGCCTTCTGCACCTTTTCGTCGAGCCTGTCCGCCATCGTGCTGCCCACCGGCCAGCGCATGATCAGGAAGGAATAGCGGAAGACCTCGCCTTTCTTGAAGATGCGCGGGCCCAGGTTGTAGCCGAAGGCTGGCCGGCCAGACTGCTTGCCTTCGGCGTCCACCGCGGCACTGACGGAGAACTCATCATCAAGAGCGAAAATAGTTCCGTGGCCCAACTCGGCGGGCCAGGTGACGTAGCCGCCCCGGCCCAGTTTGCCCTGTAGCGTCCCCGGCTGAGCCAGCTTGCCCTGCGCCGTACACAGCCCCTGCTTGACCGTGTTCCAGCCCATTTCGACTAGGACCAGGTTCAGCGGCTGCTTATCCGACAGGGTCACGTCACGCTTGAAGCGCACCTCGCCCCGGCACCATTGCAGCGAGGGCTCGCCCGCGTCGCGGTGCAGGTCAATGTCGTCGGCCACAATGTCGAAATCCTCGGTGGGCTGGGTGAGCACGTAGGGATACCAGCCGTTGATGGTGGGTTGCTCCTTCGGCACATACTTGTCCCACTCGGCGTAGGTGGATACCGCTTGGCGGGTGATGAGCACATCGCGGTTGGCGTACCAGAAATGAGAGTCGGACATGAAGCAGACGTTCGGATCGGGAACCGGGCCCTTATCTGCGGCAAAGCGTACCACGCCCCACAGATTGAGGCCAGGCAGGGAGGTGTCCGTGCCGTAGGGGATATAATCCCAGGCCTCGCCGAAGGTACCGCCCGGGCCCCCTGCCGGCTGGAAGGCACCCTTGACGTGAGTGACTAGACCCAGACCGGTCGGATTGCCGTCCTTGTCTACGCCTTGGCCGTAGGGCAAGGCGTTGCAGTGATCGCCGCACCAGTACCAGACCATCATCTTGTCGTGAACCATGATGCTGGTCGCCAGCGCCTCCCGGTTGTTTTCGTCCACGACGCGCAGCATCAGCCCGCGCTGGCGGGAGTGCTCCTCGTCCATGACGGTCATAAACTGCTTAGACCCTGGGCGATAGCGCCGCAGACACTCCCCTCCGCCCCAGACTTCCACAACCTTGAGCGGTGCTTCCGACCGCGCTCGGATAACCAGCCGCCAGCGGTAGGAGCCGGGCACCCCACGCGAGCCCAGTGTGGCTCGGTAGTGGTTGAGCGGCAAGAAGGCTTCAATGATCGGCCCGTTGGAGGCGTAGGCGACGGCAATGTTATGCGTACCGGTGCCCAGGGAGCCGTTGACCCAACGAGGGTTGTTCCAGATGTCCGAAAGGCTAGGGGCGAGCAGGGTGAGGTTGTAGTCGTCGGCAGCGGCGGCCACTTCGGCGGGGTCTTCCAGCAGGTGCACACCCAGCGGCGTGGGGTACTCCATGCGCTGGACGAGAGAGTGCCAGTCGCTGCGGTTGTTCTCGACCTGCCGACCCCCCTGGTACACGGCGATGGGATAGGCGCTGTACACCCGATAATTCCAGAAGGCGGTAGCGTTCTTCTGGGGCGTAAGCGGGAAATGGGCCGGCCAGCCGG
>CALFVE010000377.1 GCA_937928475.1 uncultured bacterium
CTCACCTCGAAGCGCACGACCTCCAGTTTCACCGGGTCCAGATAGACGCGGCCCAGGCGCCCCAAGCGCTGCCCGGCATCCGTGACCACCTGCTGGGGCGGCCGTGTGGGATCGCGCCGCGCCTCCATCAGTTCGGGCACCTCCGAGAGCCGGTGCGCGACCTGCGAGTCCTCTACCATGACCACATCGGGCCCCCAGGTCTTAATGTCCGCCGCCCGGATGCCCTTTTCCGCCGCGCCTTTCCCCAGGATCACCCCCAGGAGAACGCCCTTGGCCAGGTCAAAGCCTACCTGCGTGATGACGCCCAGGCGCTTGCCTTCCTTGATCGAGATCACTTCCGCATTGAGCAGATCGCTGATCTCTCGCACAAGCGTCCCTCCCTACCGTGCTTGGATTAGTCCGGCGCGCGATCCGGATCCTGCGGTTGGCGACCCGTCCAGAACTCGAGGAGGGCGGCCAGGTAGGCCTGAAACTCAGGGCCTACCTGCGGGTCGGACAGCATCGTCCGGACGAAGGCTCGCCCGTAAGCTAGCTTATTCCCCACGTCCAGCCGAATCTCCTTCTCGCCCAAGGGGACAGCCCAGACCGGCAGCCCGGCCTCGACCATCGCTGCGATACCATCAGTCAGCTGGATTTCCCCGCCGTAGCCCGGCTGCACTTGGCGGAGATAGTCGAATATCTGGGGACTGAAGGCGTAACGCGCGGAGACTGCCCAGCGGCTGGGCGCCACTTGCGGTCCCGGCTTCTCCACGATACCCCGCACGGCGAGCGGCCCCGTCGAGTCGCCCTCAACCGCCACGATCCCGTACCGCCAGGTCTGTTCAGCAGTCACCCGCTGCACCGCCACTGTGACCGCGGCTCGCTTCTCGCGGTGGACGGCCACCAGCCTCTGCAGCAGCGAGGGGGACTCCGGCCCCACGATCACGCAGTCACCCAGGGCGACCACGAAGTCCTCGGAGCCCGCGAAATCCTCCCCGTGGAGCACAGCGTCCCCGAGGCCTCGGGGAACGTGCTGGCGAGTGTAGTAGAGGCGCAGGTTGGCGCGATCGAAGACGTCGAGCGCGGGGTGCTCCGGCTCGGGGAGGCTGTGCGAGTTGTACTCGGGGTCGAAGTGATTCTCGATGGATTCCTTGCCGCGTCCGGTAATGATCAGGGCCTGGTTGATCCCTGCGACGAGCAGTTCCTCCAGGACGGCCTGGATCACGGGGGTGGTGCCCAGGGGCAACATTTCCTTGGGCTGGGCACGAGTGGCAGGCAACAGGCGCGTGCCCTGACCGGCAGCAGGGATCACAGCGCGAACCAGGAGCGGAGGAGCGTCGCTTGATGGGCGGTCAACTGCGGGCATGGTTCCCCTCGGCAAGCGACAGTAGGGGACGGCCCGCGTAGCGACCGTCCCGCCCCAACCCTCGCAGGCTGGAGCCGGCGACCGGAATCGAACCGATAACCTGCTGATTACGATTCAGCTGCTCTGCCAATTGAGCTACGCCGGCTCCCCGGCTGCATCAAACGGGAATCACAGAAAAAGCGAATGGTGGCCAGGCCCAGAATCGAACTGGGGACACCGGGATTTTCAGTCCCGTGCTCTACCAACTGAGCTACCTGGCCACCGGCTGCCCCATACTGGCTTGTCGTCACCGCGCCATCTTGGTGGGCGGAGCAGGACTCGAACCTGCGACCTCATGCGTGTAAAGCACGCGCTCTAGCCGACTGAGCTACCCGCCCGCGACACGGCGCACACAGCACCAGGCCGAACGACCAGCGCAACCTCCGGCCCAACAGCACGTCCCACCTCAGGCGTAAGCAACTCGCGCAGGGGCGCTGGCCGCAATCTCACTGCCTCCGTGCCGCCCGCTACGCCTGCCCCTGCCGTTGAGCCTGCCGTATCCTTGGTGGCCCCAACGGGACTCGAACCCGTGCTGCCGCCTTGAAAGAGCGGAGTCCTAACCACTAGACTATGGGGCCATCCCCGAACTGCTGGTGAGCCGTGTGGGACTCGAACCCACGACCCTCGGATTAAAAGTCCGATGCTCTACCGCCTGAGCTAACGGCTCCCCACCACGAGCACCCCACACCCCGGGGCCGAGGCTCGCGCCCCCATAACTGCCGCACCGGTCGTCGTACCCAGGCTAGCTGGGTGCCGCTCCTGGCCCTGCGTTCGGCCCCATCATACTAACCGAAGTGACCGCGCCTTGTCAATCTGCACCGGTCGCTAGACCTGTGCTCCGTCCCGGACTGTCTGCCTCCAGGGCGGATTGGATGAGTGCAGCGCGCCCCGCCGCTCTCTCAGCGGCGCACGGTCTGGTGGCGCGCATGCCCGACCGAGACGATCTTCAAAGGAACGCCGGCCAGTTCGGACATACGTTCCAGGTAGGTCCGGGCTTGGGCGGGCAAGGCCTCCCAGGAGCGTACTTCCCCCAGGGGCTGCTGCCAGCCCTCCATTTCCTCATAGATGGGCTCAGCGCGCTCCAGGTCGCCCAGCCAGGCGGGAACCGTGTCCAGAACCTGCCCATCCAGTCGGTAGCCCACGCAAACCGGGATGGTGGCGAACTCGTCCAGTACGTCCAGTTTGGTGACGGCCAGGCCGGTGGCGCCGTTCAGGCGCGCTGCCGTTCGCAGCACCACGCCGTCCAGCCACCCGCAGCGCCGCGGCCGGCCGGTGGTGGTGCCGAACTCCGCGCCCCGCACGCGCATGGTTTCGCCGAAGGCATCTTCGCATTCTGTGGGCAGCACCCCGGCTCCGACCCGAGTCGTGTACGCCTTGCAGACCAGTAGCACCTCATCCACCTGCGTGGGCCCGATGCCGGTTCCCAGGCAAGCGCCGCCTGCCACCGGGTGCGAGGAGGTCACATAAGGAAACGTGCCGTAGTCCAGGTCTAAGAACGTCCCCTGGGCGCCCTCGAAAACGACGCGCTTGTTCTCGGCCACCGCCTGCTGCACCAGCAGGCGGATGTCAGCGGCGTACTGGCTGATCTGCCGCCCCGGCTCCCAGACTTCGGCGAAGACCTGCTCGGGGTCCAGCGGGGGATGATCGTACACCCCGCTCAACACGCGGTTTTTCACCGCCAGTTGCTCCACGATGAGCCGCCGCAGGCCCTCGGGGTCTTGCAGGTCGCGGAAACGCACGGGCACTGGGATTCGGGCCGCCTTGTCGGCGTAGGCCGGACCGATGCCCCGGCGCGTCGTCCCCAAGCCGCCGCGACCCGCCTCCTCCATCAAGCCATCCAGGAGGCGATGATAGGGCATGATCACGCCTGCGTTGTAGCCGATGCGTAGGTTTTCACAACCGATGCCGCGCGCCTGCAAGCCCCGGACTTCCTCCAGCAACGTGGCGGGGTCAATCAAAGTCCCGTCACCCATCACGCACAGGCAATCCGGGTGCAGAATGCCGGAGGGAATCAAGTGCAGTCTAAACGTCTGTCCGTCTACGACCACGGTATGCCCGGCGTTGTTCCCACCCTGGTAACGCACCACCACGTCGGCGTCCTCCGCGAGCAGGTCGGTGATCTTCCCTTTGCCTTCGTCGCCCCACTGGGCGCCGACGACGACTACCGTGGACATTCCCTTGGCCTCCTTGCCTCTCGCGCACGGCAAAAAGGCCCACTGGCGTGGGCCTTCGGGCCATCCATCCGTGTTTCGGCCCGACAGAAGATACCACAAGCGGGGCCCGCTGTCAAACGGGAGTCGGAAGTCGAGGGTCGAAAGTCGGCAGTCGCGGAGGGGCAGGGACGTGGGTATTGGAACCTACAAGGCAGAAGTCCCGCCTCTTGCTCCCCCGCGCGTCTCCCAAGGTTCGGCTCAGCGGTGTCTAACCAGCAGCGCCAGTCCCAGGCCGCCAAAAATGACATTCTGCGCCCACCCGGCCACCAGTGGGGGCAGCACTCCCGCCAGCCCTAGCGCTAGTCCCCAGGAGCGCACCCCGTTGTACAGAAAGACCAACGCGATGGCCACCACCAGTCCCGCAAAACTGCCCAGTGACGCAAAGCGGTCAGCGAGAGGGACCGCGATCAGTGCCAGCACTAGGCACGCCGCCGGGATCGAATACTTGAAGGCCAGGTGCACCCGCAGGCGCTGGCTCTCCTGGCCGGTCTCCTCCAGGGCCGTGGCTAGAGCCACGAGTTCGTTCGCGCTCATCTCCAGGGGCGTCCGCTTTTCTGCGTAGTAGTTCTGCAACGCTCGGCTCAGCAGGATCGGCTTGTGCGCGTACCGCTGCACCCGGACGGGGACGCCCTGCGCGTCGAGGTACGCAGTTGCCCCGTCCTCCAGGCTCCACACCCGGTCTTTCAGCACCGCGCGCTGTGCGCTCTCGATCTCCCGCAGCGACCCGTCCGGTCCCAGCGTCCAAACCATCACGCGCTCCAGCCGGTTGTTCTCGGCGTCCATGTGCCCCACATAGAAGATGCGCCCCCGGTCGTCCCGGAAGTACTGGTCAAAGGCCTCGCGGACCACCGGCTGGGTCTGAGTCATCTCCTCGAAGGCCGCTCGCTGCCAGCGGGTCGAACTGGGCACCACCAGTTCGTTGGCGCTGAAGGCAAGCAGGCTCATAACTAGTCCCACCAGCAGATAGGGCACGGAGACGCGCAGGAAGCTGACGCCGCCCACGCGCATGGCGGTGGTCTCGCCTCCGCGCGCCGCCAGGGTCGCCGCCATGGACACGCCGAGCAGCGTGCCGACGGGGAGCGACCATACCAGCGCTCCTGGACTGGCGTACAACAGGTACTTCAGGATAACAACCAAGGGCACCCGCAGCCCGGTCACTGCCGCCCCCAATTTGCGCGCCTCGTCCCCCAGCAGGATTACCAGGAAGACCGCGACGCCAATCAGGAAGGGTACAACCATCTGGCGGAGGAGGTACCGATCGAGGATGCGCATGGCTACTGCGTAGACCGCGCCTCTCCTTCCAGCACTACCACGGCGAGGCCCAGGTTCCCGTCGTGGC
>CALFVE010000378.1 GCA_937928475.1 uncultured bacterium
CCAAGGGGGTAGACCACTGGTCAGCGGGCGCCTGCCTGTGCCTGGAGCGATACCACAAAGCGGGGGTCGGGGCGGCCTTGGCCATCGCGGGACACCACATCGGACTGCCCACCTATGACAAACTAAAGGACCTGTGCTCGCTGACCGGCCTGGCAACCAAGCAACCTCCAGAGCGGAGGCTCTCGGAAGAGAAAATTGAGATCCTGCTCAGCCGCATGAACCAGGACGGCCTGCAACTTCCGCCGATTCCCGAGACTCCCTTGTGGCAGTTCGGCGACCCCTTCAGGGCCGCGGCGATGCTGGACCTCCGCATGCTCTACTCGGTCCTGGTAGACGCAGACTTCATTGAGACTGAGGCGCACTTCCTAGCCAACGGCCCCGAGCAGCCGGGCTACCGAGCCTCAGGGCCGCCTCTGGAGGCCGCGCGAGCGTTAGAAGTGCTGCGGCGCTACCTGCGCGACCTGGCGGCGGGTTCAGAGGCCGCGGCCGAGATCAAACAAATGCGAGCGGAGCTCCTAGCTGCCTGCTGGGAAGCCGCCGAACAACCGCCGGGGCTTTTCACCCTGACGGCGCCCACCGGCGCCGGCAAAACCCTCAGTATGCTCGCGTTTGCGCTCCGCCATGCACAGATGCATGGCTTGCGGCGCATCGTCACTGTCATCCCCTATCTCAGTATTATTGAACAAACAGTGCTTGAGTACCGCAAGGCGCTGGCCCCGCTTTGCCAGGAGTTTGGACCACTGCGCTACGTGTTGGAGGACCACAGCCTGGCGGGACTGCGGGAGCCGAGGGCAGGGAAAGAAGCAGAATCAGAGTACGAGGGCAGCGCTCGCCTCCTCGCGGAGAACTGGGATGCGCCGGTTGTGGTAACCACCAGCGTCCAGTGCCTCGAGTCCCTGTTCGCGAACCGGCCCTCCGCTTGCCGAAAACTGCATCGCCTGGCTCGCAGCGTGCTGCTCTTCGACGAGGTGCAGACGCTCCCGCCTCGGCTGGCGATACCGACCCTTGCTACCCTCTCGCGCTTGTCTGAACGATACGGGGCCACGGTGGTGTTTGCGACCGCCACCCAGCCGGCCTTTGAGCACCTGGACGAGTCGGTCCGAGCGTTTTGCGCGGCCGGCTGGGAGCCGCGGGAGATTGCTGTCCGCAAAGAAGAGTTGTTCAGTCATGCTCGCAGAACGCAGGTGCGCTGGCCGGGTCCGGACGAGCCCCCGCTGTCTTGGGACGATCTGGCGAGAGAGATCGCTGAGGCGAATCAGGCTCTGTGCATCGTCAACCTCAAACGCCACGCCTGGGCCCTACTGGACCGCCTGGAGAGCCGAGACGTAGACGGTCTGTACCACCTGTCCACTAGTATGTGCCCGGCGCACCGGCAAGAGGTGTTGACGCAAGTGAGGCAGAGGCTCGCCCAGGGAATCCCCTGCCGTCTTGTCTCCACGCAGTGCGTGGAGGCCGGAGTGGACGTGGACTTCCCCCGGGTCTGGCGCGCCTGGGGGCCGCTGGACGCCATCGCTCAGGCGGCCGGACGCTGCAACCGCAACGGACGACTTCCCGAGGGCGAGGTTCGCCTCTTCATCCCGGATGACGAAGTCCGCTACCCCGACGATGCGTATAAGCAAGCCGCGGCCGTGGCCCGCGCGCGACTGGAAGACTGGGGCCGCGCGAAAGCCGACATCTACGCTCCTGAGTTCTTCACCGAATACTATCGCGAGTTGTACGACATCGCCGGTCTCACCCGCGACAGAGACGATGAACTCATGAAGGCGCTGAAGCGCCTCGACTTCCCCGAGGTGGCCCGGCTGTATCGGATCATCCGGGACAATGCCGTCAACGTGCTGGTGCCCTATGACCCGGACCGGTTCCGCGAACTGGAGGACGCGATCTACGCAGAGGGGCTGACCCGCGCCTGGGTGCAAAGGGCCCGGCCCTACAGTGTGGGGTTGTATCGCCCCCGCGACAGAGACCCCCTCTGGGATCGCCTGGAACGGGTCCCAGTCAATCGGAAAGGAGGTGAGTATGCCGAGGACTGGTTCATCTGGACCGGCGACTACGACCCGCATAGGGGGCTAGTGCCGGTGCAGTCGTTGGAGTGTCTCATTGCTTAGGAGAGGAGGTACCAAATGCAGGGCAACGATCAAGTGCTGGAGGTCTGGGGCGATCTGGCCTGCTTCACGCGGCCGGAGATGAAAGTAGAGCGCTTCAGTTACCCGGTGATCACGCCTTCGGCGGCGCGAGGCATCTATGACGCTATCTACTGCAAGCCTCGCGAGTTCCGTTGGCAGATCACCGCCATCGAGCTGCTCAAGCCCCCACGGTACATCGCGCTGAGACGCAATGAGGTCAAGGAGAAAATCTCCTTTGCCAAGGTGAAAGCCTGGATGAGCGGTCGTGAGCACCCCGAGCCTTTGCTGGCAGACGCTGCCTCAGAGGGTGGCGATGCCACCAAGGGACGCACGCAGCGGCAGACCATGGCCCTCAAGGACGTGCGCTATCGCCTACACGCGCAGATGCGGCCTTGGCCGGGATGCGAGGACCGGCTCCCGGCGCTGGAGGCTCAGTTCCGCCGTCGGGCCGGGCAGGGCAAGTGCGTCTACCAGCCCTGCTTCGGGTGCCGGGAATTTCCCGCCTATTTCGAGTTGGTCGAGCCAGGAGCCGCTGTCACCCCGCCGATCGCCGAGGACCTCGACATCGGGCTCATGCTTTACGATGTCTTCGACCTGTCGCGACCGGGCGATTGCCATTCCCTGCCTCGCATCAGTCTGTTCAGCGCGCGGGTCGTGCAGGGACGTCTCGAGGTTCCCGACTACGAAAGCGAGGCTGTGCGTAAGAGCGAGAGGAGGGACGGCTGATGCTGGAAAAACTAGCAGAACAGGCTTCACCTACGGCCAAGCCCGGATACCAGCCCAAGGACATTCGCTGGGCACTGGACTTCGACGACGACGGGCGGTTTCTGGGCATCGTTCCGCTAGGCCAAGGCAAGTCCGGACGACGGTTTGACAACTGCCCCAACTTCAGCCAGCCGGAAATGGTGGGGGGTGACCGCAAGGCTCATTTCCTCGCGGATACCCTGGACCGGGTTATCGGCTTCGGCAAGGAGGACGATGAGGATGCCAAGCAGCGCCGGCAGTACTTCGTGAAAATGCTACACGAAGGCGCCGTCAGCCTCCCAGAACTCGAACGGGTGGCGCGGGCTCTGGAGGACGAGAGCGTGCTCCAGAAATGTCGGACCCTGCTTGCCGAGCACAAGGCCAAGCCTAGCGACAAGGCGACACTGCGCATTGGAGAGTGCTTTCCTCTGGAGAGCGAGGCGTGGCACCCCTGGTGGGACGAGTTTCGAGCCCGACTGCGCCAGGAGCAACCATCTGACAAGCCGCGCATGGTCTGCTTCGTTACTGGCGAGCTGGTGGAGCCCGCCCGTATCCACGAGGCCAAGATCAAAGGCCTCAATCGGGTGGGCGGCCAGCCCTCCGGCGACGTCCTGGTGGGCTTTGACAAGGAGGCTTTCACCTCCTACGGACTGGAGCAGTCCCTCAACGCCGCCGTATCGGAGGAGAATGCTACCAGGTACTGTGCGGGCCTGAACCGTCTTATTCAGGAAACCGGAAGAGTTCTGGCGGGCACCATGGTTGTTCACTGGTTCACCGGGAAGCAACCCGAGCAGAAGGACAACCCCTTCCACTGGCTGGACGAAGCTTTCAGTGAGGAGCAGGTCGAAATGGCTGCGCAGACTCGCGCCCGCGAGATGCTGGAGGCTATCCGCAACGGACGTCGGCCCGATCTTGCCAACAACCTCTACTACGCCATGACACTCTCCGGACAGGCCGGACGGGTCATGGTGCGCGATTGGATGGAAGGGCAGTTCGAGCAACTCGTCGAGAATGTTTACACCTGGTTCGAGGACCTCAGCATCGTCCATCGCAACGGTGGGCGACAGGCCCTCGACCCCAAGTTCTACGCTGTCTTGCGCGGTACGGTCCGGGCGCTCGACGATCTCGCTGCGCCGTTCGTTGCCAGGCTGTGGCGGGTGGCGGTCCGGGGAGAGCCGATTCCCCAATGTGCTTTGGCCCGGGCTGTGATCCGGGCGCAAGCGGGTGTATTGCAGGATGAGCCTGCGAATCACGCCCGCATGGGCCTGATCAAGGCCTATCACTTGCGCAAAAACCGCTTGAAAGGTGGTGTAGACATGTCCCAAGCACTTCAGCCGTACCTGAACGAGAACCACCCCAGTCCGGCCTACCAGTGCGGGCGGCTCATGGCCGTTCTGGCGGGCCTGCAGCGTTCGGCACTGGGCGACGTGGGGGCTGGAGTGGTGCAACGTTACTACGCGGCGGCCAGCACGACGCCCGCCCTGGTGTTGGGCCGCCTGCTGCGCACGGCGCAGTTTCATCTCGGCAAATTAGAGGGCGGCCTCTCCTACTGGTATGAGGAAAAGATCGGAGAGATCAGCGGAAGGCTGGGTGATGGCATTCCCCGCACCCTCACCCTGGAAGAGCAGAGCCTGTTTGCGCTGGGCTACTACCAGCAACTAGCGGACATGCGTACCAAGAAAGTCGTGAAGGAAGAAGAAACCCCAGAGGAGGCTGAGAACAATGTCTAACCCCATAACCAACCGCTACGAGTTCCTGTATCTGTTCGACTGCGAGAACGGCAATCCCAACGGCGACCCCGATGCGGGCAACGCGCCGCGAATTGACCCCGAAGACCTGCATGGTTTGGTTTCCGATGTGGCGATCAAGCGCCGCATTCGCAACTATGTGCAGGCGGCGAAGGGCAACCAGATGCCCTACGCCATCTTTGTGGAGCACGCCACCAACTTGAACCGGCCCATCCTGCGAGCGCATGAGGAGATGAACACGGGAGTCGATCCCACCGGGAGCAAGGCGACCAAGGCCAATGTGGAGCAGGCCCGCGAGTGGATGTGTCGCAACTTCTACGACGTGCGCACCTTCGGAGCGGTGATGAGCACCGGCGCCAATGCCGGCCAGGTCCGCGGGCCGGTGCAGATCGCCTTCTGCCGCTCTCTGGACCCCATCCTACCGCTGGACCTGTCCATAACTCGCATGGCCGTAGCGGACACGGTGAGAGAGGCCAAGACGAGCCAGGACTACGCGGAGTGGGAAGCCAAGCAGCCCGAGGACAAACTCCGAACCATGGGGCGCAAATCGCTCATTCCCTATGGCCTGTACCTGGGCAAGGGCTTCATCAGCGCGTTTCTCGCCGAAGGTACGGGCTTCGACGAAGAGGACCTGGCCCTATTCTGGGAAGCCCTGCTGAAGATGTTCGAGCACGACCGCTCCGCCAGCAAGGGCCTGATGTCTGTCCGCGAGCCGATCTTCGTCTTCAAGCACGTGGGCACCGACAGCAACGAGGAGCAGCGCGCCCAGCAGGCCAAACTAGGCTGTGCTCCGGCCCACCGCCTCTTTGAACTGGTCGAAGTGCGCAAGCGCGATGGTGTGGACTCACCCCGCTCTTTCAGTGACTACACGGTAACCTTCCACCAGAGCCGCTTGCCTCGGGGCGTGGAGGTTGGGTTTGTGGTAACCGGTGAGGGTGGAGGGGTAGAGATCCACTGGGGGCAGTGCCCGGACTGGGTGCAGGTGGACTGACGCAGTGGCCCGGGGGCGGCCTGTGGCCGTAGGCCGCCCCCGAAACCATCTCGTCGGAAGAGGTGGGCCATGTACGAAGAAGAGGACTTCCTGCCCATCTCGGCGTTGCAGCACCTGGCCTATTGCCCGCGGCGATGTGCGCTTATCTACCTGGAGCAGGTCTGGGACGAGAATCGCTTCACCACCGAAGGCAAGCACCTGCACGAGGACTTGCACGAGGGTGGGGCCGAGTCGCGCGGCGACCTGCGGATTGTGCGTGGCCTGCGCCTGCATTCCTTCCGGCTGGGGCTGTCAGGACAGGCGGATGTGGTGGAGTTCCACCGGGTGGACCAGCCCCCCGGTGTTGCGCTGCCCGAAGCCGCCGGTCTCTGGCGACCCTTCCCCGTGGAGTACAAGCGGGGGAAGCCCAAGATTGAGGACTGCGACCGCGTGCAGGTGTGCGCCCAGGCCTTGTGTCTGGAAGAAATGCTGCAACTGCCGGTATCGGAAGGCGCACTCTATTACGGACGTCCCCGACGGCGGGAGCAGGTGACCTTCGCCGACGCCCTGCGGCGGGAGACCGAAGCCCTGGCGGCGCGCCTACACGAAATGGTAGCCGTCGGCGTCACTCCTCCGGCCCAGGTCAAGCGGGCCTGCCGGGACTGCTCACTCGTGGATCTCTGTCTGCCGCGCGTGGGGGAGCGCAAGCGCAGTGCACGCCGCTACCTGGCGGCTGCCTTACGCGACCTCCGTGGGGGAGGGGAGGTGGCTCAGTCTGAAGAGACTGCTTAACACGCTGTACGTTACCACGCCCGGTGCCTATCTCGCCCGTGACGGGGAGACCGTAGCCATCCGCGTCGAGGGTGAGACCAGGCTGCGGGTGCCCATTCACGGCCTTTCGAGCATCATCTGTCTGGGGCGGATCGCCTTCAGCCCCGGTTTGCTGGCGCTGTGCTCGGAGCGAGGCGTGGCACTCAGCCTGCTCAGCGCTCACGGTCGTTTCATCGCGCGGTTGGAGGGACCGATCTCCGGGAATGTGCTGCTACGCCGCGCCCAGTATCGGCTGGCCGATGATCCCCAGGGCGCTGCGGTGATGGCCCGCCTGTTTGTAATCGCCAAACTGGCTAACAGCCGTACCGTGCTCCTACGGGCTATGCGGGACCACCCAGAGGTGGGGCAGGCCGCAGAACTGGATGGGGCAGCCTGGCGACTCGCGAAATTGCTTCGGCAACTGGGCGATCCCCTCGATCTGGACGCAGTGCGCGGGGTCGAGGGTGAGGCGGCCAAGGCCTACTTCGGGGTCTTCGATGATCTGATCCTGGCTCAGAAGCAGGATTTCTTCTTCAAACAACGGAGTCGGCGCCCGCCGCTGGATAACCTGAACGCTCTGCTGAGTTTCCTCTACACGCTGCTGGTGCATGATTGCGCCGCCGCCCTGCAGGGCGTGGGGCTGGATCCGGCTGTGGGGTTCCTGCACCGAGACCGGCCTGGACGCCCCGGATTGGCCTTGGACCTGATGGAGGAATTCCGCGCCTTCCTGGCCGACCGGTTGGCCCTGTCCCTGATCAACCGCCAGCAACTGCGGGGGCAGGGCTTCCGCACCAGCGAAAGCGGGGCGGTCGTGATGAATGACGATACGCGCAAGACGGTCCTGGTGGCTTGGCAGAAGCGCAAGGAAGAGGAGATCACGCACCCCTTCTTGCAGGAGAAGATCGCGGTGGGGCTTCTGCCCCATGCACAGGCGTTGCTCTTGTCTCGCTACCTGCGCGGCGACCTGGACGACTACCCGCCCTTCCTGTGGAGGTGAGGTTCGATGATGGTGCTGGTAACCTACGACGTGAACACGGAGAGTCCCGAGGGCCGGCGGCGGCTGCGGCGCGTAGCCCGCGCGTGCCAGGACTGGGGGCAGCGGGTGCAGAAGTCGGTCTTCGAGTGTGTGGTGGATCCCGGGCAATGGGCGGAACTACGCCGGCGGCTGCTATTGGAGATAGACCGGGAGCAGGACAGCCTGCGTTTCTATTTCCTGGGGGCAAATTGGCGCAACCGCGTGCAGCATGAGGGTGCCAAGCCGGGCTATGACCCGGAGGGCCCGCTGATCGTGTGAGCGCTCGCGCGAACCCCCAGTGCCCAGCATATCCCCGGGGGGTTCGCGCCGTCGGGCAGGGCGCATCAATGCTGAGAATCTGACCGAGGCAGGTGATTCTTGTGGTTCGTGGACAGCGGAGCAGGTGGGGGTTCGCAAAAGCCGCGTAAGAAACCGGCAAGAAATGTAAACCGAGCGGTTACCCTGGTCGCCCCCCGCGCGGGGGCGTGGATTGAA
>CALFVE010000379.1 GCA_937928475.1 uncultured bacterium
GGGTCTACGTTGTCGCCGAGCAGCCCCCGGTCGACGTGCCCCCACCGGTGTTGGCCTCCCTGCGTCTGCCCACCGAGGCAGGCGCTTCGACCTCGGCTCCTACCTCCCCATCCGCCTTGCCTGCGCCCGAGCCCGCGCCGCCTGCCTCCGAGCCTATCGCCTCGGGCTCGGAGGGAATCTCGGAGGACGCTTGCCTGAAGACCGCTCTCTTCTGCCAAGCCGTGAACGAGCGCAACCAGCCGCAAGGCGTGGGCACGGTCTTCCCCGCCGGGCTCTCCCGGATCGGCCTTTACTTCGAGGTTAAAAGCGCGCCTAAGGACACCGAACTGTCCTTCGAGTGGTATCGGGAGGGGAGACGGGTGCTGCGGCAGAGAGTAGTAGTCAGTGGTGATCAGAAAGCAATCAGTTACCTGAGCGCCGCCCCCGGACAGCCTCTGCGCAGCGGGACTTGGGAGGTCAGGTTTTTCCAAAACGGCGCCCCCATCGGCCGCCGCGCCTTCCGCGTCGAATAGGGCGCCGGCCCGCGCTGCTCTGTCGTATCCGCGACCTCGCTCTCACAGATACAGCCGCTGCTTGATCTCCAGGTACTTGTTCACCGTCTGCACGGTGAGTTCGCGCGGGGACACGTCCAGCACCTGCGCGCCGCCGGAGCGCACATGCGCCAGCGCCAGCCGCCGCTGGGTGAGCAGACTCGTGGCCACCGCCCGCTGGTAAGCCCCGCCTGCCTCCTGCGGGCGCAAGCCCGCCAGCGCATCCAGCCGATGGTCGCGCAGCGTAATAACTAGCGGCAGGTGCCGCGGCGTCAGGGCCAGCACGTTGCCCAGAAGTTGCGAGGAACTCTCGCGGTCAATCAGGTCAGTGAAAGCGACCACCAGGGCCCGGCGCTGCGTACGTCGGCGCAACAGGGAGAAGGCCTCCCCGTAGTCCGGTTCGCGCAGCACCGGCTTCACCGCGTAGAGTTGGTCGGCGATTAGCCCCACTTGCCGCAAGCCCTTGCCGGCGGGAACAAAACTCGCCACCTTATCGGCAAAGACCACCAGCCCCACCGCGTCGTCCTTCTCCACCGCCACGTAGGCCAGCATCACCGCCGCGTTGATGGCGTAATCCAACTTGGACATGCCTTCGATCTCCGCGCACATCATCCGCCCGGCGTCAATCAGCAGCATCAGCGTCTGGCTGCGCTCCAGGTCGTACTGCCGGGTGATGGGACGCCCGCGCCGGGCCGTGGCCTTCCAGTCAATCTTGCGGTAGTCGTCGTCGGGCGAATACTCCCGCAAAAAGTCAAACTCGGCGCCTTCCCCGAGGTAGCGTAAGGGGCGGAAGCCGGCTTGCTCCAGGTGGCGCGACCGGGCCAGGGCAACGTACCGGTCAATGCCCAGCAAGTCAGGGTACACCTTCACCGTCTGCGTAGCGGGGAAGCGGCGCTGCCAGAGGCTCAGCGCCAGCAGCGATCGCCCCCGGACGTGCACATCGCCGAAGTCGTAGTCGCCGCGCGCCCGGGGCGTGACCGTGTAGGCGATCTCGCGGCGCTGGTAAGGCGCCAAGCGCAGGTGGTGCTCACGCTGAGAGGCCTCAAACTCCCAGGGGGCGTCGTCCTTCAAGGTCAGGGCCAACGGCAGGCCAGTGCGACTGGTGACCTCCAGCCGCACCGGATTGGCCTGCCCCAAGGACAGACGCTCCGGCGCCCGCCGCTGCACCGTCAGGCGCGCCAGATACCGAGAGAGCAGGTGGTCGGCGAGAGTCAGCCCCAAGACTCCCACGAACGCCAGCACGCCCACCCGCAAAAAGGGCGGCTCATGCACCCCCCACCCCGCGAGCAGAGCCGAGGTCAGCAGCAGGAAGAAGGTGGGAGCGCTTGGGATCATGATTAGGTTCGTGCGTTGTGCCCGGGTCGCTCCCTCTCACGTGGCGCCGGTTTCCCCGTAGCGCCGGCTTCCAGCCTGTGAGCGCGTGGCGCCGGCTTCCCCGTAGCGCAGGCTTCCAGCCTGTGAGCGCGCCTGTCAGCGCGTGGCGCAGGCTTCCAGCCTGTCGCGTGGCGCAGGCTTCCAGCCTGCGCTCGGCTACCTCGGCACTGGCACGCTACTGAGCACCCCCAGGATCACTTGGTCGGCCCGCAGGCCCTCGATGTCCGCCTCCGGACGCAGAATCACCCGGTGGCGCAAGACCGGCAGCGCAATGTCCTTGACATCATCCGGGGTGACAAAAGCCCGTCCCCGCAGGCCCGCGACCGCCTTCGCGGCTTGCAGCAGCATCACCGACGCGCGCGGCGAGCACCCCAGCAGCAGTTGCGGGTCCTCCCGGGTCGCGCGCACGATAGCCGCGATGTACCCCAGCACCGGCTCCTCCACCCGCAGCCCCACAATTTCGGCCCGGCAGGCCTCCAACTCCTCCGCCGAGGCTACCTGTGTCACTCCCGCCGCCGCCAAATCCGCGTCCCGGAAGCCCGCTTGCACCCGCCGGAGCAGGGCCCGCTCCTCCTGCTCGCTCAGGTACTCCATCTGCACCTTCAGCAAGAACCGATCCACCTCTGCCTCCGGCAGCGGGTAGGTGCCTTCGTACTCGATCGGGTTCTGGGTGGCAAAGACGGTGAAGTTCGAGTCCAGCGCATAGGAGGTCCCGTCAATAGTTACCTGCCGCTCCTGCATGGCCTCCAGCAGCGCCGC
>CALFVE010000380.1 GCA_937928475.1 uncultured bacterium
GGTGGGGGAGGGCATCGCGTACCTGAGGGGCTTGGTCGAGTCTGAGGGCAGGTACATGCCGACCTAGAAGGGCGCCGCTCGTTGCTTGAGCGCAGCGCTTGCTTTTTCGCCCGGGGGAGGGTGCGGCTTTCCGTCCGCGCCAAGGGTAGGGTGCCCCTCTGTCTGGCAAAGAGAGGCGCGGCGCGTGAAGCAGAACGGGCGAGACGCCTGTGCTACTGCGAACGGCAGCCCCCACCCAGCGATGCTCGCTGCGCCGACCTCCTTTCGCGAGGGAAGGTAGCAGACGGGGCCAGAACGCTAGGCCCCTCGTTGGGGGAATAGCCAGACGAGGCTTTCCCGAGGCGGCAGGCTCAAAGTCACCCCGCATCATAATACGCAAGGAGCACAACCGCATGCGCAATTCTCGCCTGACCGTGGGTCTCATCGGCTGCGGCAACGCCGGCCGCACCATTCACATGCGCCTGCTCCGCAAGCATGAGGACCTGTACGAGGTGGTGGCCTGCGCGGACGCCGTTCCCGAAAGCGCCGCTAGACTGGCCACCGACTTCGGCTTGCGCGCGCTGGAGGTCGAGGCGCTGCTGGAGGATCCCGGCATCGAGTTGGTGGTCGTAGTCACTCGCCCCCCGGTCACCCACCGGGACCTGGCCGTGGCGGCGCTCGGCGCCGGCAAGCACGTGGTCGTCGAAAAGCCCATGGCCACCTCGGCGGCGGAATGCGGCGAGATGGTCGCCGCGGCCGAGGCCGCCGGCCGAATCTTGGCCGTGCATCATAATCGGCGGTGGGACGTGGACTTCCTCACGGCCCGACACCTGCTCGAATCAGGCGCGATTGGGGAGCCACGCCTGATTCGCAACGAGTACACCGCAGGCTTCGAGGGGTCGCCCTACGACTGGGGTATCCATCTGGTTGACCAGACGATGGCCCTCAGCCGGGGGCGGCCCTTCGTGGAACTGACGGCCACGCTGGCCAAGATGGAGCCTGACGATCCTACCGCCAGTCAGGGCTTCTTTACCTGCCGTCTGCGGACCGCCGATGGGGTGTTGCACGACTTGAGTATGTTGCCGTCCGCCGAGGGGAGTCCTTTCCTTCCTGGCCGTATGACCTACCGCTTTGCGCTTATCGGCACCGAAGGGGCGGCGTATCTCGACTGGTCGCAGCGGCCCGAAGACGCCTATACCAAGACCTGGTCGCTCAAGGCACGGCAGGCCGGTGGGCGCATAGGCGACCTTCCCTTCATCGCTACCGACCTTGCCATCCCTGACTTCTACCAGTCCCTGTACGCGGCCATCCGCGAGGGAGGTCCGGTGCCCGTCACCGGTCAAGAAGGGCAACGAGCGGTGCGCGCCTGGGAACTTATCTGTGAGTCTGCGTGCGAGGGTCGCACCCTGAGGGTGGATCTGTAAGGCACAGTCAAATCGGGCCCGGCCGGGGCGAGGAGCCTCGCTTGTCGGCCGGCGATGACCCTGCAATCGAGGTGACAAGTCATGTCTGCTCCCCCTGCCAGTGCACTGGCTCTCACCGGCGGCGCTCCCGCCGTCACGCTTCCCGCCCCTTCGTGGCCGATCGCCGGAGATCTGGAGGTCGCCTGGATGGAGGCCGTGGTGCGCAGCGGCCAGTGGTCCTGGATGGGGCCGCATGAGCGCGCGTTTTGTCAGGAGTATGCTGCCTTCATCGGCACTCCCTACTGCGCATGTCTCGCTAACGGCACCGTGACCCTGCAATGCGCTCTGCAGGCCGTTGGCGTCCAGCCTGGCGACGAGGTGATCCTGCCGGGCCTGACCTGGGTGGCGACCTTGCAGGCTGCCCTGGACATCGGGGCCAACGCGGTCGTGGTGGACATTGACCCGGAGTCGTATTGCCTTGATCCGCAGGCGGTGGAGGCCGCCATCACGCCCAGGACGAAGGCGATCATTCCAGTGCATCTTTACGGTTGCATGTGCGACATGGACGCGCTGCTGGAACTTGCTCGCCGGCACGACCTGAAGGTGGTGGAGGATGTGGCGCATCAGCAGGGGAGCCGCTGGCGCAATGTGGGAGCGGGGGCCCTGGGCGACGTGGGCAGTTACAGTTTCCAGCAAAGCAAGATCCTCACCTGCGGAGAAGGCGGAGCGATCACCTGTAAGGACGAGGAGATCTATCGCACCATCTTCTGTCTTAAGCACGTGGGTTGGAGCCCTGACCTGGCCACGCCGGGAAATCGCTACGGTCACAACTACCGCTTCACGGAGATGCAGGCGGTGCTGCTGCGCGGTGGCCTGCGGCATCTGCCCGATCAGTTGCGCATTCGCGAGGAGAGCGTGGCTTATCTGCGCGAGAAGATTGGGCGGCTCGGCGGTCCCCTGCGCCTGGCCCAGCGCGATCCGCGGGTCACTCGCCAGGCCTACTACGCGCTGACTCTGCACTTTGATTCGGCTCAGGCGGAGGGCCTCACCCGCGAGCAGTACTTGGCCGCGCTGAACGCGGAGGGCTTCCCGGTGGGCCCTACCTACCCGCCGGTTTACCGACATCCGATCCTCAACTTGTATGATGCCACCAGCCCGGTGCCCTTCCGAGACGCCGCGACTTTGCAGAACTACGCCCAGTTGCGCCTGCCGGTGACGGAGCGGGTCGTGGCCGAGGAGGGTGTGGTGATGATGCACCAGCACCTGCTGGGCAGTCAGGCATACTTGGACCAACTCCTGACCGCCCTGGACAAGGTGAACAACCGGCTACCCGAGGTCAAGGCGCACTTCGCTGCCCAGGAGGGGCAAGGATGAAGGTCGGCTTCGCCAAGGGTGACCTTACCCCGCGGGTCGGAGTCGAGTTGTGCGGTTTTGGCCCCTTTCTCAACCGGCACTCGATTGCCGTCCGCGACCGGCTCTGGGCACGGGCCATGGCGCTGAGCCTGAACGACACCACCCTAGTGCTGGTCAGCAACGATCTCATCGGCGTGGAACTGGACACCACCCGCCGGGTGCGGGAGATCGTCGGTGAGGAAAGTGGCCTGCCGGCCGAGGCTATCATGGTGCACTGCACCCACACCCACAGCGGGCCGGCGACCTTGCGGCGGCTGATCGGCTGGGGCGCGCAGGACGAGCCGTACCTGGAGGTGCTTCCCCAGCGCATCGCCCGTGCTTGCCTGGAGGCGCTGGGGAACCTTACCGAGGCGACGCTGAGCCACGCCGAGGTGCCCTGCGAAGGCATCGGGCTCAACCGGGAGTACGACCGGGATGCTCCGCCCCTCGAGGAGGTGCTGCGCGACGACTGGCGCCCGGCACGACCCGAGCTGACCGATACGACCTGCCATGTGCTGAAGTTCGAGGCGGGGCAGAGGTTGCTGGGCTTTGTCAGTTACTTTGGTTGCCACCCGGTGGTTTGCTGTCAGGAGACCCGCTACATACACGGGGATTTTGTTGGAGTTGCGACGAACCTACTGGAGCGGGAGCATCCGGGCTCGGTCGGGCTGTTCCTGCAAGGCGCGCAGGGCGACGTCAACTCCTGCGTTGTTCACAAGCCCGAGCCGGAGGCGCTGCTGGCCTTGGACGTAATCGCGGCGCGCTATGCCAACGCGGTCCGCGCCGGTCTCGCGCAGGCGCAGCCGCTGCGCGTGGACCGCTTGGCTTGCGTTCTCCACACGGTGACCTTCAGTCGTCTTCCTCTCTCGATTGCCGAGGTCGAGGCCCGTCTGGCGGAGCAGGAAGCTCTCCTGCATGCGCCCGGTGCCAGTGACGCCGACCAGCGGGTGCGGATGGCGACCGTTTTCGCCTTGGCCTATCGCCAGATCCTGGCGAGGAGGCGCGCGGGCGAGCCGGTGGGGGAACCTACCGAATTGCAGGGCTTTCGCCTGGGGCCGCTGGCCTTGCTGGGGGCGCCCTTCGAGGTCATGCAAGCGGTAAAAAACGACGTCGTCGCCGCGGCGCAATCGCCGCTCCCGCTGGTGCTGGGGCTGACTAACGACTGCCTGGGCTATGCCCCGGACCGAACCGTGGCCGCTCGTGGCGGGTATGCTGCCGACATGGTGCCCTTGATGGGAGGCGCGCTACCCTTCGCCGATATCCACCGCGAACTGGTGGCCGCCATGGCGGAACTAGACCGGGCGTTGAACGCCGGCGCCTGCTGAGGCTGGGATTTTCTTCTTGCAGTCGCGAGGCCAAGCACTGTGCCTGGGTTAGAAGACATCAAAGAAGCCTACGTTACTCCCGCCACCCTCGACGCCGCCTTGGAGGATTGGCTGGCGGCGGTTGCCGCCTATCAGTGGCGCGCCGTGCAGCCGCTCTCCGCACCCGCGGCGGCGCTGCTCGTGATAGACGTGAACAAGCCTTTCGTCGAGCCGGGCCACCCTCTGTCCGTGCCCGTCGCGCCGGTGATCGTGCCCCGTCTCGCGGAGGTGGTTCGGGCCTTTCGCGAGGTTGGGCGGCCGGTGCTCTGGGTGGTACAAGGGCATCATTCGCTGGAGCATGACCGGGGGGCACATCTGTACGCCTGGTGGCCGACGATGATGCGCGAGGGCACCAGCGACACCGAGATCGCTGCCGGGTTGGAGGTGGCGCCCAGCGAGAAGGTCATCGTCAAACGCCGCTATTCGGCCTTCTACCAGACCGACCTGGAACTGACCCTGCGCTGCCTAGGGGTGACGCAAGTGGTCATCGGGGGTCTGCTCACCAACGTCTGCCCCTACACCACCGCCTTCGACGCCTTCATGCGCGACCTGGATGTCTATTACCTAGCCGACGGTACCGGGGCTTTCAACCGGGCCCTGCACGTGGGGGCGCTCTGCAACATTGCCGCCTGGTGCGGGGCGGTGGTCCGCTGCCGCCAGGTGTGCGCCTGGCTTCTCGGGGGCAGAAGGCGAGCGAGCAGGGGAAGTAGACGCTGACCATGCTTCGGTTCCGACTCATGACGGCGGCCGACCTGCCCTTTGTCATGGGGCTCAAGCGGCAGGCGGGGTGGAACCAGACCGAGGCGGACCTGCGCCGGCTGCTGCGCCTGGAACCCCGGGGCTGCTTTGTGGCCGAGTGGGAGGCAAAGCCAGCGGGGACAGTGACCACCTGCGTACTGGGTGAGGTGGGCTGGATCGCGATGGTCCTGGTGGACGAGCCTCTGCGCGGGCGGGGCGTGGGCACTGCGCTGCTGGAGCATGCCCTTGACTACCTTGAGCGCCGCAGGGTTGCTACCGTGCGCCTGGACGCGACGGCCTGGGGCCAACCTCTGTACACACGCCTGGGCTTCGTCGGCGAATACGAGGTGGTTCGCTACGGCGGAACGCCGCGCTGCCCGGCTCCGGGGGCGCCGCTTGTCCCCTACACGCCGGACCTGCTCCCCGACCTGATTGCCCTCGACCGCCAGGTCACGGGGACCGACCGGCGCAAACTGCTGGCCGCCCTCTTCACGGAGTTTCCGGGACCTACCTGCGTGGTGAAGGAAGCGGACGCCGTCACCGGCTATCTCAGCGGCCGCCCGGGCGAGAACGCTGCCCAGATTGGCCCCGGCGTGGCTGTGAGTGAGACGGCCGGGCGGCTGCTTCTCGGCCACGCCCTTTTCTGCGCAGTGGGGCCGGTCTTTGTGGACGTACCTCGCGCGAATGCGGCGGCCACTGACTTGGTGACCTCGGCCGGCCTGGTGGCGCAGCGCACTTTCCTGCGCATGTACCGGGGGCGGCCCGTCCGGGATGACCCCACGGCCCTTTGGGCCAGTTCCGGCCCAGAGAAGGGCTAGCCTGCTAGCCCGCTGCCTTCGCCGGTCTTCGCCGCGCCAGCCGCACCGCGAGCACGATGCCAACCACCAACACCACCAGCGAGAGCAGTCCGATCACCCAAGCGAACTTGATCAGGAGGGTGATCAGGGCCACCACCACAGTGGCGAAGAGGAAAGCGGCCACCCCGAAGAGGCAGGAGATCTGGGAACCCACAAAGGGAAGGTGCCCAAGAAGGGTCGCCAGAGGTCCGAACATCATCCAGATGCCAATCCCGATGGCCAGAACCGCGCCACCCTTGATCAGCCAGTAGAAAATGGCGTGCTCGGTCTTGAGGGCCTGGACGGTGCCTGCTTCATCGAGGGCGCTGACCACAAAGGTCCGTCCCCCGGCCACGGTGCCGCCTGCGAGGTCCCCGCAGACGAGAAGTTCTCGGTCGGCCGGGATGACCCACAAGGTCAGTCGCTGATCGCCTACTTGGGGGCTGTGGGACGGCGCTGGCGCGAAATCGCGGCGGGGAGAGTCTGCGAGACGCAGGCCCTCGAAGACCTTCTCGGCGCCCACCGCCTTGGCCCACTCGGGCGACACGCGAAGGCCCCCGATGCTAAAAGGGGCGAACTGGGACTTGGACTGCTTGGTGTTCCAGTCGTAGTCTACCTCGCCCTCGGCGTCCCGCTCCTGCTCGTACTCCTCCATCGTCTCCCGGAAGTAGACCACGGGCTTATCGTAGCGTGCCACCCTGAGGAACTCACCCTCGGGCTGGCCCCGGAACTTCACCGTCCCTATCCCCACAGCCCGGACCTGTTCCACCGTCATCATCGGCAGCCGCTCCACCACTTTCCCGTGATTGATCAGGCGCGTTTCTCCGTAGTAGACGAGGAAGAAGCCCAACGGCACCAGAAGTAGCCCGAACAGTCCGGTGAACAGGGAACAGCCTAGCGAGGGCAATCGCCCGATGGTCTGTCCGGTAGCCATCTCGAAGCCCATAATCACGAACCTCCTTGCTTGGGTAGCCGCGAGGAGCGCCTTGGTGCAGCCCGGCGCGCCACCTGCCAACTTCGCTGACAGGTTCTCGTGCTGTCCCTGCCGAATACATCCGCGCCGTGCTAACCTGCCGAAAGAGGGACTACATCATGCGCCTGCAGATCATCGCCAACCCGGACATGCCCTATCACAAGAGTGAGGACTACGAGGGGATCATGATCCCGGTGCTACGCGCCGCCGGCCACAATGTCTCGCTTTCCACCGACCATGCCGACCTGAACGCCAAAGTGCTGAGCCAGGCCGACGTGGTCCTGCTCTACACCACCGGCGGCCACCTGGAGCCGGCCCAGGAGCAGGCGCTGCTCGATTTCGTCCGCCAGGGAGGGAGGCTGGTCGGCATTCACTGCGCCGCTGATTCCTTCAAGGACAGTCAAGTGTACATGGATCTTCTCTGTGGGCGCTTTGTTCACCATCCGGCTCATCAGACCTTCCACATTGAGATCCGCGACCGCGCGCACCCTATCACCGTGGGACTGGAGGACTTTGACGTCTACGATGAACTCTACCTAATGGACACGCAGCCCGAGCGCTACCACTTGCTGGTCTCTTGTCCCTGGGAGGGCGCCGACCGCGACGTAGCCTGGGTGCGGGAAGAAGGCCAGGGTCGGGTTTACTACTGCTCGCTGGGCCACACCCCCGAGGCGCTGGCGCATCCTAGCGTGCAGCACCTGCACCTGCGCGGCTGCGAATGGGCGGCGGGCCTGCTTCCGTGAGGTCGAAGTGGGCCTAACCGGTCCTGCCGCCGCCCGCAAAGGTCGGCACTTGGGCCAGCCTGCCCGCCACGGTCTGCACAAGGCCGCTGCGCTCGGTGTTCACCCACAGCGGTAGGACGTGGACCGGAACTTCGCGTTCCTCCAGCCACCGGGGGCCGCGAGTTTCCGCGCCGGTCCACGGATCCACCCACTGGCCCTCCGGCAAGTACACCTTCCTGCGCGAGTCCGGGCTAATCACCGGCGCCGCCAGGAGGTCGCGGCCCAGCAGGTACTGGTCGTAAATGGCGAAGGTCTCTTCATCTCGTGGCCATTCTAGGAAGAGCGGGCGGATCATCGGCTGCCCCTCGGCCACCGCTTGGTCGGCCAGGGCATCGAGGTAGTCGGCCAGGTCCTCGTGCAGGCGCGTGTATTCCCGGGCGATGTCCATCGTGTTGCGGTCGCAGTTCCAGGGCGCCCAGGAGTACTGCATGACGGGCATCAGTGCGCTGGCCTGCACCCAGCGCAGGAACATCCTTGCCGTGGGGAGCGGAGTGTCTGCGTCCCGCGTGCGAATGCGGCCGCCGATCATGTCAGGAATCAGGTACGGGTATCCCAGCAGCCCCTGATACAACCCCAGCACAATCATTGCCGCCAGCCCATTGTTCAAGCCCCAGACGCTGTCCTTGCCGCCCTCGCGGGCCAGGTTCCCGAACCCTTGAGCCAGCCAAGCAGTACGGCTTTCGGCCAGGTGGTAGAAATAGTCGTGCATGAACTGCTGGTACAGGTCACAGTACTCCGAGGGAGTAGTGTGCAGATGGAAGTTGCGGTCCGGTCCGGTGGGCTGATAGCGGGCATCACCCCCGTCGAACTTGAACCCGTCAAAGTCGAAGTCGTCCTTCAGCGCCTGCATCTTGGCAGCATACTTGCGCACCGCCTGCGGATTCGACAGGTCCACCAGCCCGGCGCAGCCGTTCCACCAGCGCAGCAGGGCAGGCCGCTTGCCGGTGCGATCGGGCACCAGGTAGCCGCTGCTGTATTCCTGCGAGAAGGTCACCGAGTTGTCGTTGACAAAGGGGGAGACCCACAGCGTCGCCAGAAAGCCCAGCGCGTGGATTTCTTCCACCATCGCCTTCGGATCGGGGAACTTGGAGCGGTCAAAAACGAGATCGCCGTAGTTAGTTTCCCAGCGCTCGTCCACCTGGACCACGTGGCAGGGGAAATCATGGCGGCGAATGTCGCGGGCGAAGTGGAGCACCTGCTCCTGGGTGATGGTCTTGCCGAATTGGGTCCAGGTGCTAAAAATCGGCTGCGCCAGCGACTCCCGCGAGGGCCGGCGGCGGGGCTTGCCCACTAGCTGGATGAGCGTGCCCCGGGCCTCGGCGAGATCTCGCGCGATGATCAGGTGGAAGCGGCTCTCTGCTGTGTCTACGACGCCCCAGGAGATAAGCCCGCTTCCACTCTCGTTGAAAGACAGGCGCATGACCTCTCGCGTGGGCACGAACAGCCCCAGGCCGGCGGAGGTGAGCCAGATCGGACTCCGCGTGTTCGAGGCCGCGCAGGGCTCGAGGACAATCTCCCCTCTCTCCAGGGGCCAGAGCATCGGTTCGTAATGGCCGAAGCCGTACCAGTGTCCCGCCGGCTTCAGGGATAGGGTCTGCTGGAGTATCTGGCCCGACGGATTGTTTCTCACCGTCCAGGCCACGGTCAGCACGGGGCCGTGCATCTTCAGGCTTACCTGGGCTTCTGTGCTTGTCTCGCTCCGGACGGTGAGGTCGGCCCCGTTCTCGGTAATCTTCCGGGCCACGATCTTCTGGAGCGGCTGCCATTCCCCGGCTCTTCTCACGGCGAACGGCGCCCACTCCGGTCGTGGTGCAGCCCCTGGCTCGACCAACACCTGCTCACCACGGCGCACCCGCAAGGCGAAAGGATGCTCGGATACCTCGACCTCGTAACCGTCACCTGACAGCAGCAGCGACATAACTAGGTAACCTCCCGAAGGCGACGCGGATGCGTGCGCCCGCCCAGTTCTCGCCTGCGTCGGCGTTGACCTGCGCGGCGTTGCGCTCTCCGCGTTTACTGCTCGTGCCGCCTTCACTCGCGCCGGAAGGAATCCCGCCCGCCGGGCGCGAACTTCCGACTGGTGAGCGTTCCGCCCGTGCCGCAGCCTCATCTCCTGGGAGTGTCCTGACATGAAACCAACCAGCCTGACTGCCGTTGCCTCCCTGACCGTCATGCTCACCGCCGGGGTTGCCCTGCCCGGCTGGGGCCAGAAGGAGACATTGCCGATGCCGCTTCAAGCCGATCTGGTGCTGCAATTTCCCGCCGGCGAGGAGCGCGCGCAGTTCACCCTGGACCGGCCGGCCGCTGGAGAGGCCACTGTTCTAGTCCAGGGCCTCTCCCGCGGCGGGTGGGTCGAGGTCAGCGTCAACGGAAAGCCTACTGCCTTCCTGGAACTGCTCGCCACCGGCGGCCTGGCTCAGGGCAAGGCCGACTGCGCGCTGTTCACTACTCCCTTCCAAGCCGGGAGAAACGAGGTGGTGATCGCAGAGCGCGACGGCGCCCAGGTGGTTCGCTTGCCCGGCACCAATCACTGGTTCGCCACCAGCACCGAGGCGGCCGGGCATCCCCAGTTCTCCCTGGACCTCGACGAACTCCTGAAGGTGGAGAAGGAATACTCGGTCAACGTCTATTACGGCCCGGCCTGGGAGCCGTTCCTGTGGTTCAGCGGCCGCTGGGATCACTACTACGGCGAGGTCTTCGCCGAGCGCGCCACCAACGTCACCGGCACTACCGGTCCCCTAGAGGCCACTCTGGCCTACACCCTGGAGTATCCGCGGCGGAACCTGGTCATGCCCACGGAGATTGCGCTCGTCCGTGACCCCCAGGGCGAGTGCTTCACCCTTCGCGTCCGGCAGACGCTTCGGGCGGTCGGCGAGCCGTCCTGGAAGGACAACCTGGAGTTTCTCCATGTCGTCATCAACCGTACCTACGGTCTCGACTGGCAGGACGGCGTCCCCGACTACACCTGGTTCCGTTCCCAGCGCGAGGACTGCCCGGAGGCCCTGCCCGGTAGTCATACCGCCATGATTCGCTTCGACGACAATAGCCGGCGGGTGTATCCATACCGTTCCAGCACTGCTGATCCGCAGCAGGTGGCAATTTCCGGCGCCCACCACACCGGCGCCGCCATCCCCCTGGAGGCGGTCAACACCATCGGCGGCTTTCTCACCAAGAGCGGCGTCGGCTCCTGCGGCTGGGTCTTCAGCAAGTACCGGAGCACCTTCCGCGAGGACCTCAGCCCTGTCCACAGCCACTGTGGGGACGGCGCCGACAATCACTTCCTGCTTTTCTGGGGAGGGCTCTTCACGCCGCTGGGCATGAAGGCCGGGGATGAGGTGGAAATCGAATACAGTCTGACCATGCTGCCCAGCGAGGTGTTGCGGGAGGACATCGAGGACCTCAACGAGGCGGACCTGTATCTCTTCGGCAAGGAGAAGGAGCAGAAGTCGCAGATCACCGGCTGGCTGGGCACGAAGCAGGCGGTCGGCTTGCAGCGCAGCGATGGCTCCCTGATCGCGCTGGGCATCGGCCGTGAGCCCGGTCGCCTGCGGGTGCCGGCAATGAGCCAGGAGAAGGCCCAGCGAGTCTATCGCTTTTTCGACCTAGTGCGCTCGCAGAGGGAAAGACTCCAGATCGAAGGGGGCACCGTCGAGACCAAGCCGGGTTGGTTCACGGTGATTGACTGCGGCTCGGTGCTGAACCAGCCTGAATAAGCGCCCTGGGCCTGTCTCGATGCTCCTGGGAGGGCTGTTGCGTGGCGACCTCTCCCGCCAGCGTATCCGCCGCCGGCTTTCGCCGCCGGCCGGAAAAGATCTATGTGCGCTTCTTTCTGGCGCTGGTGCTGGCCGTGGGTGCCACCTGGCTGCTGGGTTACTGGATCCGTCAGTCCGAGATCATCATTCTCGCTTGCCAGATCACCGAGGCGGTCCCGCCCATCCCGGCGGTGGCTACCCTCTTGGTCCTGCTCCTGATCAACCCCTTGCTCCGCCGACTGCGCTTCTTCCGCGCCCTGAGCAGCGGGGAGATCGCGCTGGTCTACGTCTTTCTCACCATCGCCACTACTATGTTCGGCTGCTCGATCATGCGCCTGCTGATCGCCAGCCTAGGGGCCGGGCATTATTACTCCAGCGGCGAGTTCCCCATGGAGTCGGTGGTCTCGAACCTTCCCACCTGGCTGGCTCCCCGGCACCCCCTCATCTTCAAGAGCCTTTACGAGGGTTCGCCTTCAGGGGTTATTCCTTGGAATGCCTGGTGGCTACCCATCGGGGCCTGGGCGGGCTTTTTCATGCTGCTCGGCGGCGCCTTACTCGGCGCCATGATGCTGTTCGCCGACCGCTGGATTGAACACGAACGCCTGGCCTTCCCCCTGGTGCAACTGCCGCTGGAGATGATGGGCCGCGGCCAGATTCGCTCCTTCTTCGCTAGCAAGGCGATGTGGATCGGTTTTCTGGCGGCGGTGGCTCTGGACACCTACAGCGCCACCATGGCGGTGTTGGGCCCCGGTCATCCCGGCACCATCTGGTTCACCATCGGCCGGCGCACCTTCGAGTATCCTTGGGCCGCCATCGTCCCGTTCAGTATCCACCTGCGGCCTGAACTGATCGGTTTGGGCTATCTCGTCTCGACCGAAGTCTCCTTCTCCATCTGGTTCTCCTGGGTGCTGCACCAACTGGAGTCCATTTGGCTCTCTACCATTGGCGTGCGTCTGGAGGGTATGCCCTTCGTCCGCGAGCAGGGCATTGGCGCTTACTTCATGATCGGGCTCATCCTGCTCTGGCGCGACCGCCGGGTGCTGGTGGAGGCCTGGCGGGCCTGGTTCGGCCGGGCCCAGCAGGTAGACAGTCCTCACAAATGGGGCCTGTTCGCCCTTATCTTGGGCGTGGGCGGGGTATTTCTTTTCTGGACCGCCGCCGGGATGGAGCCCTGGCTGGCGGCTCTGTATCTGGGCATTGTCATGCTGGTAGGGATCGTCTACGCCCGCGCCCGGGCGGAGACCGGCGTTCCCCTGCTGTGGTCCTACCCCTTCATGAAGCCCCAGGGCGTAATCTTCGACTTCCTGGGCACTCGCCCTATCACCGGCGCCTCCCCGACTTTGCTTTCGCCCACCGTTTTCGCGCTCTTCAATCTGCTCTCTCGGGGCTATTTTTCCACCATGTCGGCCTACGAGATCGAGGGGCTGAGCCTGGCGAGAAAGACGGGGGCGACCTGGCGGCAGATGGTGACGATGGTGATGTTGGCGCTGGCCTGGGGTACGGTAGCGGCTTTCATCTTCCACCTGCAGCCGTACTACACGCGGGGGGCAATCGGCTTGCAGGAGGGCGGCATCTGGGGAGATCGTGACGCACGGAACGCCTACATGGGGGTCATCAACAACGCGGCCACGCCCCAACCGCCCAACCCGCGCAACATCGCTGCCACCCTCTTTGGGGCGGGCTTCGTTGCCGCGCTTTCTTTCATCCGCTGGCGCTTCATGGGCTTTCCGCTCAATCCCATCGGCTACGCGGTCGCCTGTTCTTACGGCAGCCTGGTCTGGGGCCCCTTCTTCATCGTCTGGCTGCTGAAGACGATCATCCTGCGCTATGGCGGCGGCACCGCCTATCTCAAGAGCATGCCGGCTTTCCTGGGCTTTGCGCTGGGGCACTTCATCGCGGCTGGAGCGGTCTGGGGGTCCCTGTCGGCAACCCTGGGCGGGGTATTCCGCCGCTGGTCGGTGTGGTTCGGGTAGGGCCGGTAGGCGCAGCCTGGGGCGGCACGCGTGGGTGGTGCCCCAACGGGTTTTCTTAGTCCAGCGCGTTGGCAATGTCCCTCAGCAGTTGCCGCACTGGCAGGGCATTGGGGCACTTCTCCTCACACTCGCCGCACTGCGTGCAGCACTCCGCACGCGCCGCCGGCTCGATCTCGGCGTACGCGCGGCGGGCCGCCTCAATCGCTCCCCAGACGGCTAGGTAGTTGCGAATCCGCAGGTTGCGGCTGATGTCCACCCCCTGCGGGCAGGGCGCGCAGTAGTTGCAGCCCGTGCAGAGCGAATCGGCCACTTCCTTGAACCGGTCGAAAATGGCCTGCATTTCCGCGCGGTCGCTTTCTGCGACCGGAGTCAGCACGCTCGCCAGGTTCTCCTCCAGTTGCGCCAGGCTGCCCATGCCGCTACAGGCCGTGGAGACCGCCGGATGGCTGAGCACGAACTGCAAGCCGGCCTTGGTGGTGGTGATTTCTGGGTTAGGCACCAGGCTGCGCAGGGCCGGCTCCGGCCGAGCCAGCATACCCCCGTGCAGGGGTCCCATCACCACCACCCCCACTCCGTGCTCGCCCGCCGCGTCCAGGGCGGGCTCGTAAGCGCGGTTGAGCAGGTTGTACTGCATGGTGCAGGACTCGAAGATGCCAGACTCGATGATCTTGATCACGTTTTCGGGCGTATCGTGCGTGGTGCAGCCAACATGATCCACGATGCCCTCGTCCTGGAGTTGCCGGATGGCCTCCAGCACCCCGCCCTTCCGGCGCAAGGCGTCGAGTTTGTACGCCTGGAACCAGCCGACCTGCAGCCATTCCACATGGTCGGTACGCAGCGCCGGCAACTGCTTTTCCAGGATCTCCCGCCGGTAGTCGTCCCCGGTGGTAGCCGGTTGGCCTTCGGCTTCACCTTCTACCAGCAGTCCGTGCTTGGCCGAGATCATGACCTTATCGCGCACCGGCTCCAGGCCTCGGCCGGTTTTCTGCTGACATTGCCCGTTGCAGTAGATGGTTGCGGTCTCGAAGTAGTTGATCCCGGCGGCGACGCAAGCGCGCAGCAACTCGTCGCATAGGTCCTCGTCTTCCGGCAGATGCCCGCAGCCCATGCTAAGTACGGAAACCTGCACGCCGCTATTGCCCAGGGGGCGATAGATCATGCTCGTGTCTCCTCAAACGGCGGGCCTCCCCGCCTTGCTCAAGGACTGTCACTTTCGTGACACCCCCGCTCTGCTCCCTGTCCCCAACTCCCGGCCCCCGACTAGCCACTCCCCAAATCATACAACACAATCCCGGCCAGCAGCTTGGGATAGAAATACGTTCCCTTCTGCGGCATTCGCTCCCCGGCCTGAGCGATCGCCATCACCTCGTCCACCCGAGTGGGGTTGAGCAGCAGCGCCATCTCCTGTTTACCGGCTTCCACCAGGGCGATAGCCTCCTCCGCGTAACGGGTGAAGGTGACATTCTCCCCGCTCTCCGCGTAAGTTCCGCTCAGCCCTAGTACTTGCCGGATGACCAGGTCATGCAACAGCGCGACGCCGAGCCGTCGCCAGGTCTCGCTGTGATCCGCTCCGTAATTTTCCGGCAGGGGAGCGTTGCGGTCGGTGAAAAGCAAGTATGCCCGCCGCTCCGGTCGGTAGACGATAAAGGCCGTTCCTCGGTCCTGCCAGCGCGCCAGCATCGCGGTTAGGCTCTGCGCCACCTCCGCGTCACTCCCCGCGGGCACCACCAGGTTGGCCAGCGCGAAGGCCCGCGTGGGGCAGGTCTCCAACCGCTCCCAGGTGCCCTGCGGTAGTCTCTCCAACAGGCGATGGGCGGCCATGATGGTAAGTTCGCTTGACTCGGTGTTGGCCAAGAACATGCTCACCCGCTCGGCGGGTGAGTTGGGGTCATAGCCGTGCGTTTGTCGGTACTCATTGCGATAGGCCAGGGCTGTCTCGTAGCGATGGTGGCCGTCGGCGATGACAATTTGCCGGCCCTCCAGAGCGTCGCTGATCGCCGCCACCTGCTCCGGGTCGGCAATGGCCCACATCCGGTGGCGCACCCCGGCACCGTCGGTGAGGTCGAAGTACGGCTCTTCCGTCATTACCTGGTCCGTGACTTCCTCAGCCTGGCATCGGGGGTCGCGGTAAAGCGCAAAGATCTGGCTAAAGGCCATTTGGCAGGCTTGCATGAGGGCCAACCGGTCGGCCTTGGGCTTGCTCAGCGTCCCTTCGTGGGGCAGGATCACCCGCTCTTCATAGTCGCGCAGTCGCACCGCCCCGATGATCCCGCGCTGCCGCTTGCTCTGCCCCAGGGGGTCTGTGTACTGCTCTTCGTACAGATAGAAGCAGGGCGCTTGGTCGCGCACAAACACGCCGTCCTCCTGCCAGCGCCGGAGCAGCGCCGCCGCTTGCTGGTAACGGCGCGGGTCCCCCATGCCGGGCCCCGAAGGCTCGCCCAGGTCCAAATGAGCGATGTTGTACCGGTGGCGCAGGCATAGTTCCGCCTGCTGGGCAAGGTTCACGATGTCGTAGGGGGGCGCTAGCACATCGGCGAGGTTGCCGACTACCTTTGGATTGTACCGCCAGCCGCGGAAGGGCTTGACCAGCGCAGGCACGCGAATCGGCACTCCTTAGCAAAAACCCCGTCACCTGCGGCAGGCGACGAGGGCGACGAATCGCGGTAAGTATACCAGCCTCTCGGTTCACGAGCAAGGCAGTCAAAAGGTTTGATGCCGGCCGGTGCCGCCCTCCGAGCATCGGATTGTACAAAGCCGGCAGGTACTGGCGCGGGGGCGGCGAAGTTATCTCGCCGGGCTCCAGGGGGGAGGCCGGCTTGAGTCTGCGAGAGCACTGCGGCGCAAATCGGTGCCGCCAGCGATGGCGGCGAGGCGAAGGGCGGGGCCTAAGGAGGTGGGGGAAGATTCTCGCCGAGAGGCGAAACCAGGAGAGTAACCGTGGCGTTCACTTGGTCAATCCACGAACCGCTTAACCTGCACTGGGACCACGAACACCTCTTTCTCGACGTGCCCGAGGGGGAGGCCGCCGCTCGGGAGGTCCGCGCCGTGACCGATGGGGAGCGGGCCTTCGCGGCCCAGTACGATCCGGAGCGCAACGCCCTGGCCGTCTGCCTGGACGTTGCTCCTGGGCAAGAGTTGGCGCTCACCGCTAGCCAGGATTCGCCTGAGGGGCCCACCGTTGACGTCGAGCACCGCTTCAACTGTGTCGTCTTCCGCAACCAGCACTGCGCGGTGGCTTTTCCCCGGGAAGTCCAGGTGCAAGACAGGGGAGAGGAGTGGATAGTCACCGGCCCCGTGGCCTGGGTGGAGGGCCCCGATGGTCTTCCCCGCGCGGCGAGCCGGCTGGTCATCGCCAAGTCGCAGTTCTTCCCCCACGACCGGCAGAATTTGGCTCGCGTGAGCCCGGCCAAACTAGCGGCGGAAGAGACCGCGCCGACGGCGGAAACCGAGGTCCCTGCCGAAGGACCGCTCTTCGCGCGCTACCGCTACCGCTTGACTCTCTTTGACGGCAGCGAGTACCGTTTCACGGCGACGCTCTGGGCCGACTGGCCGGCAGTGCTGATTGAGGAAGAAACCGCCCTGGGACGGGAGGGCAATATCGAACTCCTGCTAAGCGAGGACTTCCCGTGCGATGAGTACTTTTTCGGCGGGGCCGACAACAACAGTCGCCAACGGGTGGTGCCGATTCCCTCACATGCCTGCTGCCTGGGCTCCCTGGCGCCCCATCATACCCAGTCCCAGAACTTCTTTGCCTGGCTCGGTTTCGCGCAATCCGACCGGCCGCAGGGCTCCTTCCGAGGCATCCTGGAGACGGCGTTGCAGCCTTACGCCGACGCCCTGGTCGTCTTTGCGCATCAGCCTTGGTACTGGCTCTACCCCTCGGAGATCACCTTGCGGTTTGAGGTGGAGGAGGGCGGTCGGGTTGTCATCCGCGGCCCCTTGCGGCGAGGGCTACGCCGCTGGCTGCTGTTCATCATGGACCGGCGCGAGGCGCTCCGCACCAGCCGTTTTCAGTACCACGACGAGGTGCGCGAGGTTTCGCCCTTCGCCCTCTGGCACCGGCGGGTCAACGACCTGCCCTTCGACTGGGTGCGTCGCCTGGACCTCACCTCCGGCGCGCTCGACCCTGCGAAACTCCCGCGTACCCTTCTGACCCAGGAAGAGTGGCGAGCGGCCCGCGCCGGCGTCTTCCCTGAACTGGCCCGGCGTATGCAGGAACAGATCAGCGGCACAAGCACGCATGCTCTCTATGCGCGCTGGGCGCTCACCGGCGATCGCGAGGCCCTCCGCTTGCTGGCGCCGGCCGTCATCGCGGACACCGAAGCGAAACTAGCACTCTTCTACCACAGCGGTTTTCTTTCCGACGCCGCCTCTGCGGTTTCCCTGCGCGTTCTCGGGCCGACGGCAGTACATTACGAGGCCTGCGTCGCTGAGGGGCTCCTAACGCCGGAGCAAGCGGAACGCTTGCGGACGCTCATGCTCCTCTTCGCCCACTGCACCGCCGAGGACGCGCTTTTCCCCTCGCGTCTTAACTATCTCCCGCCCGACGACCCCCATTCCATCCGCAACTGGGCTACCGAAGCCCAGTACTCGGACCTGTTCGGCACGCCCAATTTTCAGACTGATGTTTACTATAACCTCGGCCTTTACGGTGCGGTCTTCGCCGAGCATCCTCGCGCCCGGCAGTGGCTCGAGGAAGCGGCGCGGCAACTGGACGCGCAACTCGACTTTCACTTCCATCCGGGCGGCGTCTATGAGGAATCCATCCTGTACTTTGCCCACCTCTTTCACAACATGCTCTCCCTGGCGAGTGTGCTCAAGCGGCAGGGGGTACGCGATTTCTACGCCGATCCGCGCTTCCAAGCGGCGATGGAGTGCTTCGTGGACTATCTAGGCGCGCCCCGCCGACCTACGATCGAGAGGATGGCAGGCCGTCTGGATCCTGCCTCGGGCCAGGGCCAGCTCTTGCGGTTTTGGCCCGCTATCGGCGATACCGGCGGCGACAGCGTGGAGGCCACTATCGAGCCGCTGACCGCGCACGCGGCGCGGGAGGTGCGCCCCCACAATCCTGCCTTAGCGGATCGGCTTCTCGCGGCCTGGCAGGCGGGTGGGGGGCGGCTCTGGGGTCTGTACGGCCCCCAGTTCGAATACCTGTACATCGAAGATCCTGAGCCGCCGACCGCGCCGCTCACTCTGGCCTCCCGCAACTTCGCCAACGTCGGCCAGATGCTGCGCGCCGACGTGGGCCTGCCCAGCGAGACTTCCCTCTTTTTCCGCAGCGGGCGAGCGACGCACCATTGGGGCTTTGACCACGGACACTTCACGCTCACCACGCGCGGCTCTCTTCTTCTGCCGGACTACGGCTACCACGGCCGCGATCATGACACCGGCGAACCCGTCCACGGCAGCGCGACCTGGCTGCACAACGTGGTCACCTTCGGCCCTCACTGGAACGGCGGCACCGGCATGGAGCGCCGCGCCGCTGAACGCACCATCCAGATCGGGGAGCAGTTCGACTATGTGGTGGCGGACCTGTGCATGAATAACGTGCGCGTGGGGGCCTGGCGCAATATCCAACCCATCATCCCCATCGAGTACTACCGCCATCTACTCTTCGCTCACAATCGCTACTTTCTGGTCTGGGACCGCATCGAGTTCGGCGTCTACCGCTCGCAACTGCGGATTCACTGCCTGGCCCGCTCAGTCAGCCGCGAAGGCCCCCGCCTGCGCTTCCAGGGCCTCGACGACGTGGACCTCGTGGTTCATCTTCTGGCACCTGCCGAAGCGGCGACCCATGAGGGACTGGTCGGCTTTCAGCGTTACGTCTTGCTGGAGCAGGACTGCCAGCGCGACTACCTCTGGCTGGGCCAGCCCCTGGGCCCAGACGAGAGCGAGTTTGAGGTCCTCTCTTCACCCCACCTGATTACGGTGCGGGGCACGGACCTGCACGGGGCGGAGTTTGAAGACCACATTGTTTACGCCAAGGGGGACTTCGGTGCCCAGGTGGAAATCGAGGGCGTGTGCTACCGCCTCGAGGGACGCTTGGCGCTTCTGCACCGGGAAGAGGGTCGGGAGGAGACGCACCTGTTCGATGCGGCCTCGTTACAGCCCATCAAGTAGCGGCAGAGGTGACAGGAGACAAAGACCATGGACTATGAAGTCTTGCATTACGACCCTGCCGAACTCGACCGCTGCATGGTGCGCGTGCCGGCCGGCCCGGTCGTTTTCGGGCTGACCCCAGAGCAGAAGCAGCAGCAGGCGGAGCAGGCCGGCGTGCACCCGGACATGCTCTACTTCCACGCTGACCGCCGCGATCTGCAGACCGAGGAATTCTGGATTGACCGCTATCCGGTCACGCGCGGCCAGTTCCTGCGGTTCCTGCAGGAGACCGGATACGAGGTAGAATACAACGGCTGGCAGGTGGGTTGGCGGGAACTCACCGACTGGGCTGACTTCTCCCCGGAGAAGCATCCCCTGCCCATAGTGGGGGTCAATTCGCAGGATGCGCGCGCCTATGCC
>CALFVE010000381.1 GCA_937928475.1 uncultured bacterium
CTCGGGTAGACCCCGCCAGCGTTGCGACAGGCGCAAGGGCACCGCCTGCCACTGATTCTCCAGCGAGCGGTCAAAGACTTCGTAGTCGCGACCCGGCTGCGGAGTGTAGTAAATGAGCAGGTCCCAGTTGGAATTGTCCCAGCGCTGCACCCCGCGCCCCAGGCCCAGGCCGGTCATCAGCAGGTAGTTGATGTTCACATTGGCCCAGTTCTCGCCCGATTTAGGCGCGATGTTGCGCGTCTGCCACTGCTGCCGCACCCGGCAGACGAAAGGCTCCACGAAATCCAGCAGGTCCTTTACCACGACCAGCCCGGTGTCGGTGAAGAGCACCCGGCGGTCGGTGGTGACCGGCCAACCCTTGTAGTTCTCGACTTTGATGGAAGCGTAGGTAGCGCGGGAGCCGGCCTGGAAGACCGGGACCCTGACTATCTCGTCGGAGACCTCCGGCGCAATACCGGTCAGGTCCTCGATCAGCACGATGTTATGGTACTCCGGGCCTTTCTGGTAGTAGCCCAGGTCGGTAAGCAGCACGGCCCGCATGTGCATCAGGTTGTTGAAGTTGGGCACGGTGGACATGTGGTGGCCGGCGTTAGAACATAGTTCGATCATCCCGCACGGCGCGAAGGGGTCGCCGCCCGCGCGCAGGATCAGTTTATCAGGTTGCATCGTCTCGCCAAGCCGGTAGAACAGGCCGGTGATCCCGTGCTTGTCGAACATCTCCTGGCGGAAGGCCTCGTCAACGGGAGAGATAGAATGCCGCTCCAGAACCCGCGACTTGAACTCGGGAGGAGTTTCCACAACGGTATCATCGGCGTACAGGTACGCCCACGCGCAGGACTTCGCCGCTCCGTCGTAGACTGCGTGGTAGGAGAACAGGTCGTCCATCTGCCGGTTGGCGTACTCCAGCAAGCGATGGGCGGCCCACTTGAAGCGCCCATCGCGGGTGATCGTCGCCATCCGCTCATATGCCGGAATCCACATGTAGCTGGAGGCGTTCCAGGGCGAGGCGTCACCACAGCCGGGCATGCCCCCGCTGGGCGTGATCTGGTACATGTAGCGTTCCACCCACTGGGAGAAGCCTGGATCCTTGAGGTACTCCGGATTGCGCAACTCGGCCCAGTCAAGGTAGTCCATCATCGAGGCAGCGTTGTAGTCGGAGGAGTTTTCGTCGTGATCGCGGTAGGGCCACCAGGAGTTCCATTCCAGTTCCGCGTAGGCCTTCCACTTTTCCACGTCTGCATGGTTGGGCAAGACGCGAGAGGCGATGTCCAGCAAGCCGCCCCAGAGCAGGGCGCGGTTGAAGGCACCCCATTCGGTCGGCTTGGACGACTTCCACACGGCCTCGACGATGGTAGGGAAGAAATCGCGGAGCCAGGCCTTGTCCTCCTCCGTAATGGCCGGCTCGCCCAGCATCATATTGATAATCTTGTAGTCCTCGATCCAGAAGGGAGTGACGGACCCTTTCTTGGCATCGTCGTAGGCCCCCCGCAGCAAGCCCAGCGCCGGCTCCAGGTAGGCGGTGTCCCCTGTGTGCTTGAACAGGGCGTACGGGTACATGGCGTAGCCGAAGCCGTGGAGACCGGCGCTGGCCTGGCGGCCCTTGCTGAAGATGGAGGCATACTCGTAGTCGTAAACCTTCTTGACCAGCGCGACGTAGTCGTCTTTGGTGATGGTCATGGGCGTGTAGCCGCGCCGATCGGAAGGGAAGGCGTGGCGGTAGGGATCGGGTACCAGGTAGCGGTCGGGGAATCTGCCCACAGCGCCGCGGGCGGCCTCTTCGCTGGCGAGAATCTCAAAGGGCGCGCCGGCGCCGCCTGTGCTGGTCTTGCCGGCCTCCTCGACCACCGCGGCCAGCCGGTAGGACCCCGGCGGCAGGGAACCGCCCGGCAGACTGCCCGAGAACACCGTAGTAACCCCGACGGGTAGAGGCATACCGACCGGGACTGAGGCGACTGCCTTGCCCGTCTGATCCTGGACCACCACGCTGCTCAGGCTAGGACGGCCCCCGAAGGCGTCGAAATCGCCCATGAACTGCAGATCGGAGCCAGGAAGCAGGCGGTCGTTGGCCGGGATGATCTCACCGGCCCAAGGGGTTTGATCGCGGAAGCGCAGGTCCGGCCAGTAACTGGTGGGGTTGGACACCGGACGGCCAGGAAAGCCTAGGGTCAGTTGCGACCACTTGCCGTCGGTATCCAGGTCGGACAGAATGAAAGCCGTCTTGATGCGGTCACCCGCCACTGGCCGGTAGCCGATGTCCGCCAGCGAGATGGCGGCCTCGATATTGTAGCCGGAGGAGGTAGCGCGGGCCACGTAAGTGGAATGCTTGGTCCACTGTCCGGGCCCCGTGTCTTTGGTGTAGTAACTGAAGCCGAAGAAGGGCTCGGCCGAGGTGGCGACGTTCTTGATCTCGTGGTAGCGGTCGGAGCTTTTGGTAGCGCCGAAGGTAGACAACACAACGATTAGGCTGTCGCAGGTCCAGGGCATGTTCTCAGGCTTGGCGAGCGGCTGCAGGCTCTGGTCCTGGACAGCAGCAGCCACATATAGGTACTGCTGATCCCAGGCGAACTTGACCGCCGCGCTGGAGTCCGCCCGCGACCGCACCGGACCGGGCTCCAAGCGGGCGGTGTCGGTGTTGATCTCGACGACGCCCTCCTTCAAGTTCCACTCCGCGAGGGTGCCGTCCACTTTCACACCCTCCTTGTAATACGCGAAATAGCGATTCGGGATCTGCTTTTGCCGGACGGAGAGGGAGCGCTCCGCGCAAGAACCCACCGACGCGGTGAGCAGCAACAGAGCGGGAAGCAGCCAGACGTAGAGCAGCGACACCAGGCCGCGACTCGGACGCATGCTAGGACCTCCGGCGAGCACCGTGGAGAGCGACTCTTGCCATACTTCCACTAGCCGACTGTACTCACCTCCCCGCGAGGACTGCGCGGAGGTGCGGCGCGACTCCTCGAAGAAGTACCGCCGGAATATGGCGCAAGGCCGGAGGCACCTTCAGCCGCCGCTGTGGTCCGAAGGAGGGAGGCCGGTTTCGCGCCATCCTGTGCCCGCGCCCATCAGGCGGGCCCCTCGGAGGGAGCGGAGCGCTGCGTTCCCTCCGCGTGGCGCAGGCTTCCAACCTGCGTACCCCCGGGGGCAACCGCAGGGCAGGCAAGGATGCCTGCCCTACGCGAGGAGGCCGGCCGGATGCGCGGCTGGCTCAGGAAAACCTCGGCGAGACGCCGCTACTCCCGGTTCTGAAGCCGCCGTTAGTCCAGGGCGTCCAGCAGCCTCCGTCGCCAGGCCTCATCGGTGAGGGCCGCAAGGCTCTCCCGGGCGGCCGCGTAGACCTGCTCGCGCCAGGCCGCCAGGGTGGCGGAGGCCGCCTCCACCTCGGCCGGCCGGCCCTCGGAGAAATGCTCGCCCAGGGCCGCCTCCAGCACGTCCAGATCGTGGGCGAAACCCAGCCGTTCCTGAACTTCGCAGATGACCGCGTAGGCGGAATCCACACGCGGCAGCACCTGGAGGAAAGGCTCCAGGGTGTACTTGAGGCGCTTGACCGCCAGGCGCAGGCGGTGCAAAGCGGCCGGATCGTCGCTGGACTGAGCGGCAGTTAACCGCTGCTCGACTCTCTCCAGACGAGCCAGCCCCGCGGTGTAGGCCAGACGATCCAGGGGCAGATCCGCCATCCCCCCGCGGCGCTTGCGGGTGGCCCGGGCTACGCGACGCAGGCGGCGCAGCAGACGCCCACCGCCGACCAGGCGCTGCCAAAAGTTGTTGAACTCCTGCCAGGCGACCTGGCGCTCGGCGGCCCAAGCCGCCAGCACGGGCTCCAGGGCAGGGCCGGCCCCCGGCGCACGCGCCAGCAGGGCGCGGGCGTGAGCGGAGAGGACATCGCGATCCCGCACCCGCCCCAGGCATTCGTTCAATTTACTGACCTGCGCCAGCAGCCGCCGCCGCGGCCGGGGCACTACCGGCCAGAACAGCCGCAAGGCCTCCCGCAGGCGCTTGACGGCCACGCGCAGATCGTGAACCCCCTCCAGGTCGCCGCGCAGCGCCAGGGCGACGAAGGCGAGGACCTCGTCAGTCTTAGCGTCAATAATCCGACCCGCGGCAAGAGCCGCGCGGGTGGCAGGCCTCAGTTTTTTCGGCAGGACCGGTTTGGCCAGGATGGAGCCTCCTGCTCAGACGATGAGTCTAGCCTCAGCAGGTTACGTGCATGAAAAGGGCCTTGCGGCCCTGCGCCCGGTTGAAGGCCTCGGCGGCCCGGGGCGTGGACACTACCTGCCAGGAAAAGCCGCGTGAGGTCAAGTACTGCTCAGCGTCCTCGGTGAGCCGCACCATATTGCTGAAGCCTGCGCCGATAATGACCACCTCGGGTTCCCCCTTGCAGACTTTGGCCAGTTCCTCCGCATCGAGCACGTGCGAGGAGCCGTGCCGCTTGCGGACAGGCTTCTTGTTGCGCTCCTTGAGTTTGCCGTTGGCCCGGATGTAGAAGTCGTGGGGCACTTCCTCCCCCTCCACCCGCGCCGCCCCGAAGCACACTTGCTCAATGCAAGGATACTTCGGAAGCGGCTCGGCGGGCGCCGGAGGCCCGGCGCACGTGTTTGCCGAGGCGGCCACCGGTTCGCCCAAGACGTGCGAGCGGGCCAGGGCCGCCGCGCCCAGGGGCACCGCGTCGTCGCCTAGCTCCGAGGCGACGATGCGCAGGACATCCCGCGAACGTTGCAGGCGGTCGGCGCCCACCGCGGCCTCGATCAGGGGAAGCAGGAAGTCCCCGCAGGCCTCGATCACTCCCCCGCCGAAGACGATGAGGTCGGGGTCCAGACAATGGCGCAGGGTGAGTGCGCCCTGCCCCAGGTAGTGGCCGACGCGAGTCATCACCTCGACGGTGA
>CALFVE010000382.1 GCA_937928475.1 uncultured bacterium
GTTGCTCCAGAACATGCGCTCATCTTCGGCGCCGTCCCAGATGATGCGGGTATCTCGGCCGCAGCCGATGAGGAGCACGCCGTGTACCTTGTACACCTGCAGGGTGCTGGTGATCCGGTAGCGCCCGGGCGGGAAGTAGACAACCTTGGGGCCGAGCAGGTCGTCGCTCAAGCGATTGAGGCAAGCCTGAATCGCCGCCGTGTCGTCGGTGACGCCGTCACCCGCGGCCGGTGGGGAAGCCCGCCGCACGTTGATCCAATCCGAGCGGGGAATCCAGGGGAGAGAGGGTATCTGCGCCGACCCCTGCGCCAACCCAGGAGCGGCGAGCACTGCGCCCGCAAGAATGCACACCGCTACGAGCCGAGCCGCCTTGCTCATGGTCCGCCTCACAGTCCTGGGCGAAGTGGTTGATACAGAGTGGTCTTCATCATATTATAGCATCTGCGCGGGCCGCCGGCAAGCGGCCACCGCCTGCGCGCCTCCCCATCTGGGAGTGACCTCATGATTGAGCCCCCAACCGTCCTCCTCACGAGCACCGCCTCCGCCGGCTCAGCGCCGTTCGCGCTTCCCTTACCCCTTCATCACCGCAATTGGGCGCATCCGTGCCACCTTGCGCGAGATGCCGGCGCCGTGGCAGACAGCCACCACCCGGTCCACATCCTTGTAGGCATCCGGCATCTCCTCCGCCACCGTGCGCTTATCGGCCGCCCGCAACAGAATGCCCTTCTGGGCCAACTCCTGCATCACCTGGGTGCCGCTCTTGGCCCGCATCGCCGCATGCCGGGACATCTGGCGTCCCGCGCCGTGGCAGGTAGAGCCCCAGGTCTCCCGCATGGCCGTCTCTGTGCCCACCAGCAGATAGGAGGCGGTGCCCATGTCCCCGGGGACAATCACCGGCTGCCCCACCTCCCGATAGCGTTCGGGGACCTCGGGACGCCCGGGGCCAAAGGCGCGGGTTGCGCCCTTGCGGTGCACGCAGAGGCGCTTGGTCTCTCCGTTGACCGGGTGCTCCTCAAACTTGGCGATATTGTGCGCCACGTCGTAAACTAGCCGCAGGCCCAGCCGCTCCCAGGACTGCTCGAAGACCTCCTCAAAGACTCCCCGCACGCGGTGCATAATCCCCTGCCGATTGGCCCACGCGTAGTTGGCGGCGCACGCCATCTCCGCAAAGTAGCGCTTGCCCTCCGGCGAGGTCACTGGGGCGCAGGCCAGTTGGGGATCCCGCAAAGTTATGCCGTACCGGCGGGCGGCTTGGCGCATCACGTCCAGCGCGTCATCGCAGACCTGATGCCCGAAGCCCCGCGAACCGCAATGGATCATCACGGTGATCTGCCCCGGCTCGTGAATCCCGAAAAGCCCGGCCACCCGGGAGTCATAGATCTCGTCCACCACCTGGATCTCCAGGAAGTGGTTGCCGCTACCCAGAGTGGCGAGTTGCGGGAGAGCCCGCTCTACCGCGCGCTGGCTGAGGCTGCTGGGATCGGCCCCCGCAAGGCAGCCGCGCTCCTCGGTGCCTTCCAGGTCCTCCGGCGTGGCCATGCCCTGCTTCAGCATGTAGCCGGAGCCCTTGACCAGCACCTCCTCCAGGTGCTCGCGGCTGAGTTTGCCCACCCCTTTCTCCGAGCCGACGCCGGCCGGCACCGCCTGGAAGATCCGGCCCAGCAGGCGGTCCAGTCGGGGGCGGACCTCCTCTTCCGTCAGATCGGTGCGCAGCATCCGCACCCCGCAGTTGATGTCATAACCCACCCCGCCGGGCGAAATGATGCCCGTCTCCACGTCGAAGGCCGCTACCCCGCCAATGGCAAAGCCGTAGCCGTAGTGCGCGTCCGGCATGGCGAGGGAGGGCCCGACAATCCCCGGCAAGCAAGCGACATTGGCCACCTGCCAGAGGGCGTTGTCTCGCTTGATCCCCTCCATCAACCTCTCGTCGGCGTAGACGATGCCGTCCACGCACATCCCGGCCGCGCCATCTCTGGGCAGCCGCCAGCGGTAGTCGTCAATCTTTTCGATCTTTCCGGTGTATTGCTCAGCCATGGTGTCGTCCTCCCCTTCAGCGCCAAGGCTAGAGACGCGCAAGAATCAGCGAGGTTCGCGGCCGTGCTCCCAGTAGCCTAGGCTTGCAAACCTGTGTCTGCCCCACCCGCCGGCGCCGACGCCCTCCCCCGCAAGGGAGGAGAGGGTGCGGAGCAGGAGCATCCCAGGCCGGTTTCGCGGCCTCCCTCGGACGCCGCCCAGGCCGGCCCCTCCTGGTGTCGCCTCGCCCGGCTCCCCTCTCCTGCCAGGAGAGGGGCCGGGGGTGAGGCCTTCCCGCCTCTCGCTGCTACCCCCTCGCCTCCATCTCCGCCAGCGTCACCGGCAGGCCGTTGCGCTCCATGGACTCGTCCGCCGCCAGACAGGCGGCCGTGGACAGATACGCATCCTCCGGCGTGATGTATTCCTTGTCCCCCCGCTGCACGCGGTTCACGATGTCCCGCGTCTCGTCGTTGACGTTGTGATAGAGTTTCCAACTGGGCAGGTCTGCGTAGTCCTCGTACCGGGCCACGCGTGGGTAGTACCTATCCCCCTCGTAGTTATGCACCACCCGGATATTGCGGTGCCAGATGTCCACGAAGACGCTGCCTTTGGTGCCCACCACCGTGTACTCCAGGCGATGTCCGGCGCGGTAGCAGGAAGCATCGTCGAACTGGTAGGGCAGGGCGGTCGAGGTCTGGTTGAACAGGATATGCGCAATCGGTCCCCCCTCGAAGAAATATGTCGAGTTGGCATTGTCCGTGAACTCGTAATACGGCACCACCTTCGGCGCGCAGGTGCAGGACACTGCGGTCATCGGCTTCCCGATCAGCCAGCGGATGATGTCCACGTAGTGGTTGAGTTTGTTGGCGAACAGGCCCCCGGAGGTGGCCTTCACCTTCCAGGCGGCGTCCTCCAGCGTCCACACGCCGGGCGAGTAGTTGAAATAGATCTGCACCACCTCGCCCAACTCCCCGGCGTCAATCATCTCCTTGACCCGCGAGTAGAGCAGCGAATAGCGGCACTCAAAACCGATCTGCATGAACACTCCCGAGTTGATCGCCGCGTCGCGCATGGCCCGGGCGTCTTCCAGGGTAATCCCCATGGGCTTCTGGCAGTGCACGGCGATGCCCCGGCGGATTAGCTCTTCGGTCATGTAGCGATGAGTGTCATTTGTGGCGGTGACGGCGACTAGGTCAAACTCGTGGTTGTCCAGCATCTCCAGCCAGTCGGCATAGATAGGCACCCCGAAGCGCTCCTGGAGCTGGGCGCGGGCCTCCGGATTGCGCCGCACGCCCGCCACCAACTCTGCGTTGGGCAGGCTCTGCACCACCTCCGCCTCGTTAGTGCCGAAGCCGCCCATGCCGATGATACCGACGCGGACCTTGTCCATGGGAACACCCCTTTTGGTGGTTGGTGGTTGGTCGCTGGTAGTTCGTCGCTGGTAGTTGGTGGTTGGAAACGGAATGGGCTTCACCTGCGAGAAGACAGGCTTCTCATCAGGCCGTTGAGCATTCTGCCGACGCGGTCGAGGTCTTCGTGTAGTCCCCTCACCTGGTCCTCAGTCACCAAGCCCAGGTCCGCCGAGAGAATCAGCAAAGCACGCAGTTCGGCCGCAGAGCCAGAGCGATGCTGATATAGCGGCGGTACTCCGAGACGCCCCGCCGGCCCGCACCTTCCGCAATGTTGGTTGCCACCGAGACGGCCGCGCGGCGCATCTGCGCAATCAGGCCAAAGGCTTCCTCCTTGGGGAAGTCTCGCGTCAACGTGTAAACTGCTGCTGTTAGCGAACGGGCAGCCTGCCACACCTCGAAGTCGCGGAAGTCGGTGAGTCGGCCGCTCACGGTGTCCTCCGGTATGTTGATTGGGGGAGCCGGCACCCCTAGCGAGAGCGTCCGACCCGATCTATGGTCCACCGATCACAGATCTCAGTCCCCAACGACCAACCACCAACGACCAACTACCTCAAATCCAGACACGCCAACGCCTGCTGGTTGCGGATAAGCAGTTTGCCGTCGGCAATGATCGGCGCGGTCCACGATTGCCCGCCTAAAGGGGTGATCTTGCCCAGCACCTGCGGCGGGTTGGTCGGTGTCATCATCTGCAGTTCCCCACTGCTGCCGAAGAGCACGAGCAATACTCCGTCCACCGCGAGCACGCTCCCCTGGTCAAAGCCACCCTGCTTGAAAATCGTAGCGCCGGTGTTGAGGTCTATTCCCGCGAAGGACCCCTCGCCGCCTCCCCAGAGATAGCCTTGGTAGACCACCGGCGAACTGACCCGGCACCACATGTCGGGCGTATGCCACTTGACCACCGGCCCTTGGCCGGTTATCTGGAGCAAGATGGAGCCGGGGCCGGCGGGAGTACTGCAGAAAACCTGGTCCTCCCAGACCGCGGGAGTGCCGCCGATGCCGTGCGGTCCGGTCAGGGGATATTTCCACAGTACTTGCCCGTTCTCCGCCGCTATTCCCTGGATCGCCTTTTCCGACTGCACCACGTACTGCTTGACTCCCAGGATGGTGGCGATCACGGGCGTTCCATAACTGGCGCCATCGCTCCCGCCACCGGCCCAGAGCGTCTCGCCGGTGGCCTTGTCTAATGCTACCAGGAGGTTGTCTCCGCCTACCTCTAGGATGAGTCGGTTGCCGTCAATCACCGGGGAGGCGCAATATTCGTAGCCCGGTTTGCGCCCGCCCAGGTCCTTGACCAGGTGGCGCGACCAGATGAGCGCGCCGGTCGCCGCGTCCAGGCAGTTGACGGTCCCCAGGCGGCTGAGGGTGTACACCCTCCCCTCGCTGACCGCGGGCGTGGCGCGAGCAAATCCGAAACTCTGATGAGCGGCATCGGGATAGGCATAGCGCCAGACTTCCTGCCCGTCCGCCAACTTCAGGCAGCGGACAAGGTCCTCGCTTCCTTGGTGGTCAACAATGAAGACCCTGCCCCCGGCGACGCAGGGGCCGGCGTAGCCGTTGTCCGTGAGGTCCACCTTCCACAGGATAGCGGGCGGCCGAGCGGCCCAGTCCTTGTTGATCCCCGTGTCGGGAGCGATGCCGTCGGCTTTCACCCCTCGCCAGTGTGGCCAGTCGGCGCCCAGCACGCCACTGACCGAAACGGCGAGGGCAAGCAGGCAAACCGAGGCAAAGCGCACGCTCACTCTTGACCTCCCGATGTGACTGGCAACCACCGACTACTGACTCCCAACTGTCAACTCCCAACTACTTCAGGTCCAAGCAGGCCAGCGCCTTCGTGTTCCTGATGATCAGTTTCCCGTCCGCGATAATCGGCGCCGTCCAAGACTGCCCACCTAAGGGGGTAATCTTGCCCAGCACCTGCGGCGGATTGGTTGGCGTCATCATCAGCAGTTCTCCGTTGCCCCCCATCAGGACCAGGAGCACGCCGTCCACCGCGATCAGGCTACCCTGGTCAAACCCGCGCTGTTTGTAAAGGGTCTGCCCGCTCACCGGGTCCAGGCAGGCGAAGGTGCCCTCCCCACCGCCCCAAAGCAGCCCGTTGTAGGCCACCGGGGAGGAGAATTTGCACTGCATGTCCTTGCTCTCCCAGAGCACTACCGGCCCCTGCGCGGTGATCTCCAGCATGGCCGACCCGTGATTGTAGCCGCTACTGATAAACACTTGGTTGCCGGCGACCAGGGGCGTGGCGGCGTTCACGTCGTAGGCGGTCTTCCAAGGGTGGCGCCAGAGCAATTGCCCGTTTTCGGCGTTGACTCCCTGTACGCCGGTGGCGGCGAAGACGATGTACTGCTTGATCCCCAAGATGGTCGCCACTACCGGAGTAGCATAGCCGGGGCCGTCGCTGCCGCCGCCTTGCCAGAGCGTCTGCCCGGTGTTCTTGTCCAGAGCCGCGACGCACGCGTTGGGGCCGCCCGGCACCACGATCAGTTTGTTGCCGTCAATAAGCGGCGACATCGAATATTCCCAGGAGGGCTTGCGACCGCCAAACTCCTGCATAATATTCCGTGCCCAGATCAGCGTCCCCGTGCTCGCGTCGAGGCAGTTCAGTTGCCCCAGGCGGCCCAGGGTATAGACCTTACCCTCGGAGATCACCGGGGAGGAGCGAGCAAAGCCGTAGTTCGCCTGGGCAGTATCGGCGTAGGCGTAGCGCCAGACCTCCTCGCCAGTGGCGAGGTTCAGCGCGCGCACGATGTCCTGGTTGCCCTGGTGGTCAATGATATAGACCTTGCCGCCGGCCACCGCAGGCCCCGCATAGCCGCCGTCGGAGAGGGCCACCTTCCACAGCACAGAGGGCGGCTTCGCCGCCCAGTCCTTGTTGATGCCGGTATCGGGGGCGATACCGTTAGCCGTCGGCCCACGCCATTGGGCCCAGTCGGCTGCCGGCGCCGCGGCGGCGCTGAGCAGGGTCACCAGCAGGGCGATGATTGCGGCCGGACCGATCCTCATGCAACTGTCTCCTCTTGCGAAGAATACCCGTAGCGCGCTTACTAGGACACCTAACTCGCCCCCTCGGTTCGCCCCCCCTCTGTGGTGCCGCCATTCGCCCTCCCAGGGGGCGGAACCTGCCCTCAAGCGAGGGTCGGCAAGGCTGACAGGAATCTCGTCCACAGAGAACGAACTGGGGGTGCCAGGCCATCCGGCCGCAAAGGAGACTCTTGCCATGCTGCTTGCCACCACCGCCCGCGTCTTTCTCCCCGAGGTCAGCCTCACGGAGCAACTTGCCGCCCTAGCCGAGGCCGGCTTTGACGGCGTGGAACTCAACCTGGAATCGGAGTACGGCCTGGGCTTGCCCTTGGGGGCGCCGACGGCCGCGAGTGTGCTAGCCGCTTGCCGGGGGCACAGTTTGGACATCGCCTCAGTCTACACTCGGGACCAGTGGCGCGTCCCGATAACCAGCGACAACCCAACCGACCGGGAACGGGCCTATGCGGGCCTGGTGCACCTGGTGGAGGCTGCCGCCCGACTGGAATGCGATGCCGCGCTGATTATCCCGGGCATCGTGGACACCCAAGTGATCGCGCCCCAGAACCGGCAGATCGTCGCCTACACCGACGCCTATGAGAGAGCCCAAGACGCCTTGGGGCGGCTGCTGCCTCAGGCAGAGCGGCTGGGGGTGAACCTGTGCCTGGAGAATACCGGCAGCAAGTTTCTGCTCAGTCCTCTGGAGTTTCGCGATTTCATAGACGGTTTCGGCTCCCGGCGAGTGCGCATGTACCTGGACATCGCCAACACCCTCAACTACGGCTTCCCCGAGCACTGGATTCCGGTACTCGGGGAGCGCATCGCCCGCCTGCACGTGAAGGATGCCCGCCCCAGCCTGTTCCCCATCAACGCGGTGGTGAACATCTTCGAGGGGGAGGTCAACTGGCCGCTAGTGACGCGGCAGTTGGCGGAACTCGGCTATGACGGGTGGCTGACCGCCGAGGTGCTCCCGCCATGGAGATACTACCCGGAACGCTTTCTGCGGAGGCTGAGGGAGGACCTCGATTTCCTGCGAAGCGAGATCGAGAGGGTGCGTTCCCAACCGGAAACCGCGTAGTGGGCGGGGAATCATCGGCGGCGGCGCCGGGTTGTTGCGCCCCTAGCCCGCTTGGCTCTTCGGGAGGGCCACCAGACGGCACGCAGCAGGCCGCCACGCACTCGCCCCGGCGACGCGCAAGTCGCAAGCCCTTACGCTCGCACCGGCGAGCAACCGGGAACGTTAGACCGTAGTAGAGGCAGCGGAAAAAGCCACGGCAGGCGAGACACGCTCGCCTGCCGTGGGTTCGGAGGTGGTTACTGATGCGACAGGCCGGGCTAGTCGATGCCCCACCAGAAGTGGCGAGCCGCACTGCCGGCAACGCCGGACCCTGACTCCGGGTAACTCCCCTGGATCGCCTGCAGGCTCAGCCACTTGGTGTGGCCGTCGAAGAAACTCAGGTTCATACCCTCATTGTGCGCGGGGCGGAACTGCGCCTCGTTGGCGATTGTCCAACTGTTAGCGTCGGCCAGCGAAAGCATCTCGGCCGGATAGGCAATGGCTGCCTCCCTGATGGGATCTGCCCCGCCTGGGCGATGCTGGTTGTTCCACCCGTATGAAGCCCGGGTGATAGACCCGCCCCAATACGCTGTCATTGAGGAGTCGGCAGGACAGAGGTAGATTTGCGTGTTCTTGACGTGCGGCACGATCGCACCTTGCCACACTTCCGTTCCGGTAAAGTAGGGCGGGTACGCCGTGTCGTTATCTGCCGCGTACATGATCAGCCCCAACTGCAGTTGCTTGACGTTGCTCAAGCAACTGGATTGCTGTGCCTTAGCGCGAGCGCGGGCAAAGACGGGGAACAGGATTGCTGCTAGAATGGCAATGATGGCGATCACCACCAG
>CALFVE010000383.1 GCA_937928475.1 uncultured bacterium
CCACAAACCCTGTCCGCGTGGCGCAGGCTTCCAGCCTGCGTCTGTGGCTCTCTGCAGGTTCGGAGGCGGTGGTGCAGTGCGGTCCAGCACGTCCCCCGTCAGGGACGGCCTGCGGCTGACAGCAGGAGGAGTCTGGCTTACGAGGTCGTCGGTTTCGTCCCTCTCACGTCCCAGACTTGGCTGGCGCCGGGAGGGAGGGTCACCGTCTCCTCGAAACGGAACAGGTCCCACCCTGGATTGGCGCGCAGGCGGGCGGTGAGTGGCCGGTTGGTTGGGTTGTGCGCCTCGACGAACCACCGGCCCGGCACTTTCGACCGAAGGGGCGAAGCGCACCACGACCGTCCACTCGTTGCTGAAGCCGAATCCCAGGGGCGGCCACCAGCCTAGGCGGGAGACGAGTATGAGCACCTGCTTTACGCCCTCGTTCACGGGCGGCGCGATCTGGGTGCTCCAGGACATCGGCGCGCCCATGAAGTCGGTGTAGGCGTTGGCCGGATCGGTCTCCTGGAGTTGCTCCCAGCGCAGGCGCGCGCCGTGCTGCGCCGCCCATTCCGGATTGGGGAACCAGCTCTCCTGGCGGCTGATGTGTCCAAAGGGCATGGCGGTGGAGACGCCGCCGCCCGCGGCCAGGAAGGCCTCCAGGGGCTGCTGCATCACCGGATCATTCGCCAGGACTACTGCTACGTTGTATTGTTTCGTGGCCAGGCGCGCGGCCAGATCCCCCGGCCCGCAGACGCCTATCTCGATCCCCATCTCGTGAAGCGGCCGGGCGGCGTAGCGGGCGTGAATCTCCCCGACTATTAGCACCGCCGGCCGGGGTTCCGCAGCCCCGCCAAGCGAGGCCCAGACCAACAGCAACAAGACGCCAGGCCAGGTCACCGGCACGCGCATGTCAGTATCCTCCCGGTCTCGTGACCCGCTGTTCGTCGTCCCGCCGCGCTGTGACCATTGCTCGTGAGACTCCACCCTCTGCGCGAAGGTCCAGGAGAGCGTCGCGAGGGGACAAGTGCACGATGTCTTAGCTATCTGCCTTCTCCAGCCCTGTCCTGGCTTCCTGCCTTGCGCCACGCGGAGTCCGTCCCTGCCCTCCCCGCACCCGCGCCGAGCAGGTCGCGCCCGGGCTTGCGGCGAAGCCCTTAGCGGCAGTCAGGTCTCCCCCGCCGCAACGGAGTGGGTTCGCCTAGTGCGCTATCTTGTCGAGGGGTCAAAGCAGCAACCGAGGCTCAGCGGCGCAGCACCCGCCCACCGGTTTCCGGTTGCGGCCCAACTCCACCGGCTGGCTACCGCCACCGGCCCGAGAGGAGCACACAGATGAGGGAACAAACCAATGTTGTCTTCATCCTGACAGACGATCAAGGCGTCTGGGCGGCGGGGTGCTACGGCAATTCTGAGATCAGAACCCCCAACCTTGATCGGCTGGCGGCGAGCGGGATACGTTTCAGCAACTTCTTCTGCGCTTCCGCCCGTTTGCTCGCCGGCGCGGGCCAGCCTGCTGACCGGCCGCATCCCCTCTCAGCACGGCGTACACGACTGGCTGCGCGCCGGCAACATGGCGGTGGACGCCTTGCCCAGGGCCAAAGAACCCGGTTCGCCACAGGCGATTGAGTACCTGCAGGGAGAACGGGCTTACACCGATGTGATGGCCGAGGCCGGCTACATCTGCGGCCTTAGCGGCAAGTGGCACTGCGGTGACAGCCAGCGTCTGCAGAGGGGCTTCACACACTGGTTTGCGCACCCGCAGCAGGGGGTGCACTACTACACGGACGCGATGATGGTGCGGAATGGAAGGCTGGTTCAGACCGAGGGGTACTTCAGCGACGTCATCACCGATGACGCCCTCGAATTCGTCGCGGCCAACAGCGGGCGTCCCTTTTACCTGAGCCTGCACTTCACCGCCCCCATGCGCCCTGGGATTGTCATCCCCCAGAGTGGGTAGAGTCCTACGACGATTGTCCCTTCGAGTCCTGTCCCCAGGAGCCGCTCCACCCCTGGGCGCGGAGCCACACCCGAGAGCACCTCGGGAATCGCGAATCGCTCAAGGGATACTTCGCGGCGGTCACCGCCATGGATGCGAATGTAGGTAGGCTGCTCGACCGACTGGAGGCACTGGGGTTGCGGGAGCGGACGCTGATCATCTTCACCAGTGACAACGGCCACAGTTGCGGGCACCACGGCTTCTGGGGCAAGGGCAACGGCACCTTTCCCCTCAATATGTACGAAAACTCGGTGAAAATCCCGTTCATCGCGAGCCACCCCGGGCGCATTCCGCAGGGGCGAGTCAGCGACTGCCTCCTGAGCGCCTATGACGTGTTCCCCACGCTGCTGGATTACCTCGGCCTGCCGATCCCCGCGGCAGGGAACCGTCCCGGCCGTTCCTTCGCGCGGCTCCTGGCGGGAGAGTCCGGGGAAGCGCGGGACAGCGTGGTGGTGCACAGTGAGTATGGACCGGTGCGCATGATCCGGACGCAAGAATGGAAGTATGTGCACCGCTACCCCTTCGGCCCTTGCGAACTGTACGACCTGGTGCCGGACCCGAACGAGCGCAAGAACGTCCTCGAAGAGCCGCAGAACCGGGCGCTCGGGCGGGAGTTGCAGAGGCAGCTCAACAACTGGTTCCTAGAGTACGCGGATCCCGTCAGGGACGGCGACCGCCTGCCGGTAGCGGGCCGGGGGCAACTGAACACGGTGGACCGGGAACACTCCCCGGCAGAGGCCTTCGCCGCCCTCGACGACCTGCTGTGGGAGGGTTCCGCCCTGGGACAGCGCAAGTGAGCGCCTTGCTGCGGGCCAGGTGCCTGCGTTTGGCGCTGGCTGTTGGCGACGCGAGGGCTGCCAGGTGCAAGAGCAGGCGAGGGTAGGAGGCAAGGCGGGAGACAGGTGAAGCGAAAGGCGTGTTCCGAGATTCAGGGCCTTGAGCGGCCGGTGTGCGCAGGTGCTCCCCACCCGGTGCTACGCGCGGGGGTGGCGAAGGCCGACCTCACCACCGACTCGCCGGCGCGGGGAATCCGCGATCGCCTCTACGCCAAAGTTCTGGCGCTGGACGACGGGACGACGTGTGCAGCCATCATCGCTGTGGATACCACCGCGATCGGTGGGCGCGGAATCAGTGCGCATATCCTGGAGGATGGGGGAGAGGAGTTCCTGCCGCGCTTGCGCGCAGGGGTGCAGGAGGAACTGGGGATTCCGGGCGAGCACCTCTTGGTCAATGCCTCGCATACTCATCCGCCGGGCCGTTTGCTGTGCGACGATGAGGCGCAGGTCGAGCGCACGCTCGCCGCCGTCCGCCAGGCCGTCGCCGGCATGACCGAAGTGCGGATGGGCGCCGAAGCCGGGCGTGAGGACCGGATCACCATCAACCGGGATCCGCGACTGAAGGATGGACGGGACTGGACGATCCGCCACTCGCATCCCGGTCCGCCCGACGAGGAAGTCGTCGCGCTTGGCCCCCTTGATCCGGAAATCGGCATTCTGCGCTTCGACCGGCTCGACGGCCGGCCGCTGGCGGTCGTTTACAACTTCGCCTGCCACCCCCTGTTCGGTGACGCTCGTGGGTACATCACCGCCAATTTCCCGGGCGTGGCCTCAAGCCTGATCGAACGGACGCTGGGAGACGGCACCATGGCGCTGTTCTTGCAAGGCGCCGGTGGGGACATCTGCGACATTCTATTCAAGGACTTCACTCGCCCGCGGGACATCGAGCCGCTGGGGACCATGCTGGGGCTGAGCACCCTGGAGGCGTGGCGGCAGATCCCGACCGGCGACGCTAGGCTCGACGCCATAACCGAAGTTATCCACCTGCCCCGCCGCGGTCACATTCCGGCCCGCGTGGCGGCGCTGCGCCAGGAGCAGGAGCAACTGCTTCGGTCCTTGAGGGACACCACCCTGAACTTCAGGAGTTTCCTGCCCTTATACTTGCAGTTTGCCCTTCACCCCGAGTACCCTTCGGACTACTCCTTCCGCTACCTGCACGAGGCGAGCCTGGGCAGCGACGAGCACACCAGCATGGACGCCTGGAACCGCCGCTTAGTGGAAAAGTACCTCGCCAGCCTGCGCGCCATGGAGCGGCTGGCGGTGATCCAGGAGGACCTCGCCACCCTGGCGAAACATGAGGCGCTCAACGCGGAGTCCGGGGCGGCGACTATCGCGGCGGAGGTGCAAGGCATTCGGATTGGCGAGGCGGCGCTGATCACCTCGCCGGCGGAACTGCTCGTCGAGATCGGCCTCAACCTGAAGCGAGTTTCCCCCTTTCCCCATACGCTGGTTGCGGCCTGCTCCAACGGGTACCTGCACTACGGCCCGCCGGCCGAGGCTTATGACCGCGGCGGGTATGAGGTGACGGAGTGCCTGCTGGCTCCGGAGTGGCAACAGATCTACGAAACCGCGGTGACCGGAATTCTCCGGCGGCTTTTCGCGCGCAGGAGATAAAGCGTGCCGCCCTGCGACTATCGCGAAGCTGCTAGTTGCCTCGAGTCCCCGGCGCAAACGCGGCGGGGACCGAGCACCCCCGAGCCGGACGACGAGCGGCAGGGCCTGCGGCTGACGCTGCGGGCCGACCTCTCCCGCGTCCCCCGCTGGTGCAGGTCGTGGGCAATGCGGCGCAGGCTGTCCGCATTGTCCGCCAACGTCCTTTCGATCTCCGCCGGCGCGATCGGCGCCGAGAAGATCTCGGTGCGTTTGTTCGCTTCCAGCAGCGTGCCTTGCATGTCTTCCATCGGTGGTTCCTTTCTGCTCGGTGCAGAGAAGCGGGGGCTCACTCCTGCCGGAAGCGCAGCAGTACTTTGAGCGCCCGATTCTGCTTGATCAAGGCAAAACCGTCCGCCACCTGCTCGAAGGGCAACTCGTGCGTAATGAACTCCTCCGACAAAAGACGGCCTGCGCGGATCATCTCGCACAGCGGCTCCTGTGCTGCTGCCTCCCGCGTATAGTCCGGCCACTGGTGCACTATCATGCGCCAGTTGGCAGGCGCACCCTCCAGGCTCAGGGGCAGGCACCTCTCCGTTAGCGTCCCATAGACCCCGACGGTCCCGTTCGGCTTCACCAGCCTGAGGGCCTCGTTGATCACCGCGCAACTCCCGACGGCGTCCACCACGTAGTCAAAGCCCTCCGGAAACTCTTCTTTCGCCTCCGCCGTCCACCCCGCCTCCGCCGGGAACACCGCCTGGGCGCCCAGCCGCCGCGCCTTCTCGAGTTTCCACTGGCTCCGCGTCGCTAGCGCTACCGGCTGCATCCCCCACTGCCGCGCCAGCATCACAAAACTGAGGCCCACCGGCCCCCCGCCGATCACCAGCAGACTTGCTCCCGGCACAAAGCCGAAATCATAGAAGGACGACCACACCTCGCGCCAGGTCGACAGCAGGATGGCCTGGCGCGGCGCAAGGTCGGGCGGCAGCACCTTTTGCGTCTCAAAAACGCCGTCGAAGCCGTGCTCCTCGTCGCAGACCCCGTCCCCGGTCATGGCCGCAAAGTCCCCGGCCAGCGCGTACTCCGCGAGGGTTCCCCAACCGCTCCCCAGACCAGGGACACCTGTGCGCAGGGTACACGGGTTGATGACCCGCTCGCCCACCCGGTAGGAGATCACCTTCTCCCCGACCTCCACTACGGTGCCCAGACCCTCGTGCCCGAGGGTGGTGGGATATTGCTGCACGAATGGCAAATGCCCCTCCAGAATCTTGATGTCGGTAGAGTTGCAAATCGCCGCAATCTCCATACGCACCAGCGCCTCATAAGGACCCGGCCGCGGGCAGGCAATATCCCGAAGCGCGAGTTTCCCAGGGCTCTCCACGATAGCGGCTCTCATGACACGGCTCCTCTCAAACCCGCGACCAAGGCCCGTGGCCAGCGACGCCGTGGCGCCTCCAGCCTTGCCGCCGTTCACTCAGCCGGCGACTCGAACTCTTCCCCCCAACGGGTCACAGCCTCGTCCAACTCCGCGGGACGCACGAAGCCCAGCACCATCCGGCTGCCCCGGCGCATGTTGCGGAAATCCACCATGAGGGAGGGCCCGTAGGACCACGCCCGCAGGCCGGATTGCGGCGGCGTCATGATGAGCAAGCGGTCCTGCAAGGGCGGCTGATCCACGCAGATCCACTGATACGGCTCCGTGCCCTTGCCGTCGCTGTTTCCCCCAGACTCGACCGTGAACTCGCCCATGCGAGGGCTGGCGAAATGTCCCAACCGCAACTCGTATTCCTGGCCGCTGGCCTCCGTGACCTCAAAGACGATGTACTCGGGGGTGAAGCGGTAGCTGTAGCGGAATCCCGACCAGGAGGGAATAGCAGTCAGGTGATGCTTGCCCGGCCAGAAGAAACTACACTCGTGTCCCCAGCGTAGAATCTCGCCGAAATACTTGTGCGGGGAAGCGCTATCGTCTACCGCCAGATCGCGCACCGAGGGGAAGCCGTAGGCGTAGGACAAGCCGTAGAGCAGACCGTGGCGGCGCTGGCCGTCGCGGTCCACCAGGTAGTAGGAGTTACCGTAGGTCTTGCTCACCCGCATCTTGTAGCGGGGCGCCCAGATGACGAAATCGCCCAGACGCGGCAGGCGATCGTCTTCTGTAATCACCACGCCCACCGAGACCGGGAGCGCTTCGGGGCAGAACTGGGCGCCGCGAGACTTGTCGGGCGATACCCAGAGCCGGAAAAGTTTCTCGGGCGCCTCGCTGGCGGCGGCGATAGTTAGCGGAATCTCCCACTCCTCGCCTGCTGAGAGAGGGCCGTAGGTGATACGGGCGGGCGTGACGCTGAGCGAGTCCGGGCATTCCAGGGCCAACTCGCCGCTCGCCGGTGAGGCGGTGGCCCCGCGCATCTTCAGGGTCACTGTCCCCTGACCGCCCGGGGCCAGGCGCAGTTCCACGGGGAAGAAAGACAGGTTCACCTGTGGGCTGGGAACAGCCGCCGCAGGAGGTGGCGTGCCGGACGGCTCGGCTTCCCCGTATACCAAGAATCTGCCGGTGCGACGGACTGACACGGGCGCCCCGTTGAGCATGACCCGCTGCTCTGCGCCGAGGGGAGCCTGCAGGCGAAATCCGAGCAGCCCTCCCCGAGCCACTACGCCCTCCCGGGTCACGCGCAGGTAGGCATAGCGGCGGAAGGTGAAGGCCTCCGCGCCGTCGCTGAGTTGTTGGGGTGGGGAGTCCTCTGGCTCAGGCATGAGGGCGACCATTACTCGGTCTGAGAAGTCGTCGGCCTCCAAGCGCAGGCCGGCCCCCTGTCCTGTGCGAGCGATCTCGGTTACTTCACGAACAGTAGGTGCCGGCATCTCGAAGGGCGCGTGCACGACGCAGAAGGTGGTGCTTTCTCCCTCTCGGCGGGCTACCACCACCGGCATGGAGGGTTCCGGGTTGCCGTCCAACATGCCGTAAGGCTGGCAGTTGGTCAGGGGGCCGTCGCCGTAGTAAACCTCGGTGCCGGGAGTGCCGGTCATGGTCACGCGCAGCCCAACCTGAGTGTTGAACCACTCCTCGCCCCAGCCGATGCCGGGGGTGATGCCGCCGGTGCGCTGGACGAAGTCTAACGACCACGTCTGATCTGTGACGCGGCCGCGCTCATTCTCCACCCACCAATAGTACGGCAACAAGGCTGTGGTGGGTCGGTATGCAGCCGGCTCGGTGGGATGAGGCCGACCGAAACTGTGCAGGAAATAGTCGTAAGTATGGCGCTGGGCGGACTCCAGATGGAAGAAATCGGCCAGATAATCGCGGGTGAGCAGGAGGCTGCGCGTCTCCGCCACCCCGTCGAAGCATGTGCGAGCGGTAACGGAATAGAACTTCACCTCGGGGGTGAACTCATGGCGCACGGTCGGGTGGTCGTCGTTGGCCGGGCTTTGGTGGTCTACCAGAACCAGGTTATGCCCCGCGCCGTGGCGAGACCAATTCAGGAAATACTCCTCATATTGCTTGGTCATGTAGTCATTGTAGAACAGTCGCCCCTTGCCCCAGAGGTCAAGGTGCAACTTATCGCGATGGTCGTGCCCATAGCCGACGCTGCCCAGCATCAGGCAGGCGAGACCGCGTCCCGTCCAGTACTGCTCCGACTCGTCCGCACGCAGGAAGGCCATGCCCAGGTCGGGGAAGTAGGAAGAGGGGGCCTTGGGAGGTTGCGGCTTCGCAGGCAGCGCCTCAACGCCGTACCAAAGCGCCGCGGCGCCTAGCGGGCCGGCGGAGGCGTCCCGTGCGGGGCGGAGCGAGAGAAACCAGGCGTAGTCGGGGTCACCGGTCTCGGCATAAGCAAATTCCAGGAAGGCGTTCAGGTCAAAGGTGTCCTTGCCCTCGCGCGGCGGGTTGACGATATACGAATCGCCGCCGCCGCCGACCATCACCGGCTCGCGGGTGGCACCATCCCCGTAGGTGGCCATGCGGATAGAGCCGGCATTGACGCCTGTTCGCTCCAACGGATAGGCGATCTTGAGGTAGGCATCCACCATGCGCTTGAGGCTACCGCCGGTCTTGCCGCGGTACGCCCACAAGTCCGTGCCGTTATAATGGCGCAGGGCCCGCGCCTGGAGCATCATCCCGTGCAGGTCGTACGCGAGGGCGTAGATGTTGGCTTCCTTCCACCACTGGCCGTCGAAGAGAAAGTCATCCAAGCAAGCCTTGAATCCCCCGTAGCCCGGACTGCGCCCCGGGAAGTTCACCGACCAGTCTATCAACTCGTCGTTCCCCAGCGCACAGGCGATGACGCCGACCTTCCAGTAGCGGATGTAGTTGAGGTTGGGTGTGCTGTAGCCGACCGTCCCCTCGCGCTGCATGCGGCGGCAGGAGTCTTCGAGGGAGGCCTCGATTTTCGTGCGCTCCTCCGGCGTATACAGGTCATAGGTCAGGTCGTAAGCAAGGGCATCGGTCCAGTCGTGATTCGATCCCCCTCGGCGCTCCCAGTATTCAATCTGGCTGAACAGACTGCGCTTGACGTTTTCTCCGGCCAGCGTGTCGCCGTACAGGGCGTAGTGAAACGCCTGGACCTGCAGGCTGGGCTTGGCGATCTCCCGTTCCCAAAGGGACTTGGCCCAGGGCTGGGTCTCGATCTTGCGCTTGAGCGCCGCCAGTTCTTCGCGATTGTACAGCAGGTTGGGGTGCTTCACCGGGCCGGCCTGAGCCGGCGCCGCCAGGAGACCCCACAGAAGCGATACAGGTACGGCGCAAGCCAAGAGCGCGTACAGGAGTCTCATAGTGGTCCTCCCCGATTCGTGGCCTTGCACGCAAGTGCCCAGCCGCGCGGAACGTACCGGCAAGAGTTGTGCTCGCCGGCGGCCCCCTCTTTCTCGGTCTCAGAGACGGCCGGCACCAACGCATTCGCCGTTCTGGCGGGGAAGGCCTTCCGCCGCGGCAGGGAATCCGCTGCCGGCTCGCGAAGATTGCAGCCGACATCATTCAAAGGAGAAAAAGGACGATGAGGCCTGCGCAGATCCGCGCTGTGGCCCTCCTGTTGGGTGCTTTCCTGACGGCAACTGCCGTGGGGAGCGCGGAGGTAGCGATTCTTCTGCCGCTGGGACGCACCGCCTACCAGACCAACGAGTTCATTGACGTGGCAGTGGTGCGGAGCGACCGGCAGCCTTTGCCGGCAGCAGACCTGGTGCTTGCGCTGCGGGGTCCGGACGACGCAACTTTCCGGTTGACTTTTCCGGTGCCGGCGGTCCCTGTCGAGCGGGAGCAGGCACGGGCGACGCATATGATCCGACTCAACGGGCGACTGCTCGCGCCGGGCAAGTATGTGCTGGAGGGCAGTGTCAATGACGCCCGCGCCTCGACGACCATCGAGGTGTTCAGCCACGTGCGCAGGAGCACCTTTCGGCTGATTGACTGGGGCTCGCGCGCGGGCAAGCAGGCGGCTGTTCTGGGCGAGCACGGTCTAGGCTTCAATCTGCTATACGCCGACGGCCGCGGAGAGGCGGCGCTGCGGGGCGGCCTGGATTTCATGGGCTGTTGCGTGGTAGGAGGAGGGCACCAGGCCGATCTCCGGATGGAATGCGACTGGTCTGACCCCTTCGTCCTGGGAGGGGTGCGCCGGCGTGCCGCGCGTGCGGCTCTCCAGTACCGCACCTATCCGAATGCCATTGGGGTGCACCTGTATGATGAACCTGGTCTGACCTGGCGCCGAGACCCCGAGACCGGCCGGTGGACGCCGCACGGGATACCGGCGCAGGTCCGTTCCTACCTGGCGGCCTACGGTCAACCCCCGCCGGATGCGGTTCGGCTCGACCCCGAGCGACCGGAGGAAGCCACCGCCTGGAAGCAATGGGCGCGCTGGAAACTGGGCCTGATGGATGCCGCCTGGAAGGACGCTCAGTTCGGCGTGAACCGGGTGTGCCCGGACTTCCTGGCCGCGACCCAAAGCCAGTACGGCTGGTTTGCCTTCACCGACGGCTACTACTACAACGTGGTGCGCAGCCTGCCGGTGACCAGCGGACACGGCGGCTACGACGATGTGCGGATGGGGTTCCTCACTCCTTCCTGGTACCTCACGATGGCCCGGGCCCGGGACCTCGCCAAGCCCAACTGGTATCTTCCCACCTGGTTCTCCGGGATCAGCCCCGAGGCTTACCGCGTCGAGCAGTACCTGTCCTTCGCCACGGGCATCCAGGGCTTGGCCAAGCCGCCGGACATCGCAGCGCATACCCCCGATCGCACTCCCCAGAGCGACATGGTAGTGGAAACCAACCAGGTGATGGGCAGGCTCGGCACGATCTTCACCGCCCAGTCTCCGCGGCGCCCGCCGGTGGCCTTGCTCTACTCCCTTTCCCACCTGCTGGAACTGCAAACCAGGGACCGGGAGAACTGGCAGGCGCCGGAGAACCACCTGGCCGGGCTGGCCTTTGCTTACGTGGCGCTCACCATGATCCAGCAGCCGGTGCAGGCGGTGGTGGAAGAAGACATCCTGGACGGGACCTTGTCGGCGCACTACCGCGCCGTCGTCCTGCCCGGCGTCACTCATCTGGATCCTGCTGTGGCCCGGGGGCTGGAGGCCTTCGCCCGGGACGGCGGGCTGGTGCTGCTTACTGGGGACTCTACGGTTGCCCTCGCCGGTGCCGTCAACCTGGGAGTAACCCCGCGCCTTCCCGATGCCGAGAAGGTCGCCGAACTAATCAAGGCGGGGAAGTACCAGGAGCTGGTCCCCTACACGACCGTGGGCAAGTACCGGCAAGCCGCAGCGCCCTTGGCCAAGGCCCTGCAAGCAACCTTGGACAAGGCCGGGATCCGGCCCGCCTTCCGCTGCGACCAGGAAGGAATCGTCGCTACGCGGCACGTGTTCGGAGAGGTCGAGTATCTCTTCGCCGTCAACGCGACCTACGATGACACTAGCCGGGAGCGCAACGCGCTGGAGGCCGCCACGGCAACGCTCGCGGTGCCCCGAGATGGCCGGCCGGTGTACGATGCGCTGCGCACGGGGACTGCAGAGGGCTTCGTGGCCAAAGGCGAAGAACTAGCGGCAACCTTGCGCTTCGGGCCGGGACAGATGCGGGTTTTCGCGCGTACGGCGCGCCCGGTGGCCGGAGTGCAGGTCGCGGCGCCGGCGGTGCAGCGCGATTACACCCAGGCGAGCGCCCCACTGGTGGTGCAGTTGTCTGCCGCGGTGACGGATGTTCGGGGCGGGGTCATCTCGGGGGTATTCCCCCTGCGGATTCTCGTTACGGATCCGCATGGACGTGCGCGCTACGACCTCTACCGAGCCACGGCGCAGGGCTGCTGCCGCTTAGACCTGCCGTTGGCTCTGAACGATCCGCCCGGCACATGGACGGTAACCGTGCAGGATTTGCTCGCGGGAAAGTCCGGGCGGGCGACTTTCTTGCTCCCCACGACCGACGGCGTCGGCGCTTTGGCCGGGATGGTCCCGCGGGCTGTGCTGTTCGGCGAGGACGGTGCTCATATCTTCCGCATGATGCGCGAACATAAGCAACTGCTCATTGTAAAGGGCGCTAGCGCGTACAACGAAGCGGCTGCTAACCGGCTGGCGCAGGTTCTCGAGCCCTGGGGCGTTGGGTGCACGGTCACGGAGGCGGCGGCAGTCAATCGGCCCCGCGAACTCTCTGCGGAGGAGGCGGCCACCTGGGTGGGACTGGACTACGCCCCTTCGGGGGCCATCAAGCCCGGGCGCGACAATCCTCCTGAGTTGGTCGGCTACGATCTGCCCGAGGCGGTTGTGCTGCTGGGCACACCGGAAGATAACCCTTTGATCAAGACCTTGGTCAAGCACCAGGTTCTTCCCTATGCGGTTTCCGCCGACTTTCCGGGACCGGGCAGGGGACTGGTAGCGTGGCAGTTTGACCTTCTCGGGAGAGGAATTGAGTCCGTCTGCCTCATCGCCAATGATGCGCGGGGGATGGAGGAGGCAGTAGGCACCTTCTACGAGGCGGCAGCCGGCATCGAAGCAGTCACCCCGCTGGTCCTGCCGGCGCACGCTTCTCTGAGTGGCCCCACCACGCCCGCGAAGTCTCCGCCGGCGGCCAAGACGGCCTGGCAGGTGGCGCTTCCCGACCGAGTCCTGTCTGTGCAAGTTGTCGGCGATGCCGCCGTCCTGCGCACCTGGGAGGGATCGCGGGTGCGCCTGGAGGCCAGCGGGAAGTATACCTTCCTCCCTCCGACCCCAGGGGACTCCCCTCCGGAGTGGCTACGTGTAGTGCCACAAGACGTCCTCGCCGAAGTCCCGCCGGAGGTGCGGCTGCCAGATCACCTCGTCAAGTTAGTGGCACGAGGTTCCAGAGCCGTCGGTATCGCATACTGGGGCGGAGCGCTGCAAATCCTCGATTCTCGCCAGAGAATCATTGCCCAGCAGGTTCTGCCCGCGGATGTCGCGGCGATGGCTTGGCTAGATCGCACTCTCCTGGTGGCGCTGGCCGACGGGACGGTGCGCGGCTTGGTGCTGAATTGAGCAGCGTGGGAGGCCGGCCAGGGGGGATGGACCGGACTTCTGGCTAGCCGCGCAAGGGCGACTGCTCCGGGCGCCGCGGCCGCCGCCGGCGCGATTAGTTGCGGAAGCAGCGCGCTCGGACTTCTTACAGTGGAAGGCAAAGCGGGAGCGGGAACAACGCCATGCCCGGCGAAGGCTTGCTGACCCTTGGAGCTCTCCCCAGCGGGAGTTTGCGCACGCGATCGATGGCTGCCGCAGGGGCGGATGTTCCGCCCCTGACGGCGGAATATCCGCCCGCGCCCCAGGCGAACCCCACGGGTTTACCGCTGGTGGAGCGGAGAAGGTATTGTGGGCGGTGCTCGCGGGTGGAGATTGCGGCTCAGAAGCCGCAACCTCCGCCCCTACAGGGGACAAGGGTGACTTCATAGACAGACTGCGAGAGCCACTCCGCAGAGCAATTGCCGTCAACCAGTCCTTGGAGGAGGTCCCTCCCATGCCACGCTCTCGTGACGGGTCCAAATATGTCGGACTTGTCCTGCTGCTCACCTCGCTCGTGATTTCCTGCCTGCTTTTCCCTGCTCAGGCTGACAGCGGGCGCGGCAAGCACAAGAAAATGTATGCCGTGCCCTGCCCTGGCAAGGTCACGGTTGACGGCCGGCTGAGCGATTGGGACCTCTCTGCGCAACTCTTCATGTACATCGGGCAGGAGACCAGCGAGATGATCAGCGCCAAGTTCGCGGTCATGTACGACCCCGAGGCGCTGTATCTGTCCGCGGAGGTCCGTGACGACACTCCGATGATGAACCGGCACGATCCGCGCGCGGGCGACGCGGCCTCTGGGTGGAATGGCGACTCCTGCCAGTTCCGCATGGTGCTCGATCCGGCCCAGGGCTATCCGGTCAATCAGAGCACTTTCAACGCGGTACTGAATCCGGAGATGGTCCACCTCTTGCTCTGGTATTACACCGACGAGCAGGAGCCGGTGTTGCAGATGCAGACGGGGATGAACTACGCGATTCCCCACGAGGACTGGCAACCTTATGGCCTGGTGCCCAAGCACCTCTATGAGGCGGCGTACCGCAAGTGGGATGACGGGAAGGGATACACGTTCGAGTACCGCATTCCCTGGAGTACTTTGATGAGCGAAAAACAGGTGCATCCCAAGGCTGGGGACTTGGTGGCGGCTACGGTGCAATTCAACTTCAGCACCCCTGACGGGCTGACGGCGGGCGGCGGCTGGCTGTATGACGCGATGTCGGGGCCGGGCTTTACTTTCCAGAGCTCCGCTTGCTGGGGCAAACTGATCTTCTCGGACAAGGGGAATCTGCCCAAGGACCTCGTGGAAGAGGGGGTGCCACCGGCTCCGCCCATGCCGCTGACCTTCCGATATGAGTTACCGGAGGCTGCCGAGGCTACCATTCAACTCTTCGATAAACAAGGCCAGGTGGTGCGCACGCTGGTCGCCTCGGCCCCACGGGTCAAGGCCATCAACGTCGAACGTTGGGACGGACTGGATGATACCGGCAAGCCGCTGCCGGCGGGAGAGTACCTCTGGAAGGGTGTGTATCACCAGCCCTTACAGACGAAATTCATTCTGTCCGTCCACAATTCTGGCAATCCCCCCTACAAGACCGACGACAACACCGGCGGCTGGGGCGGTGATCACGGTACGGCCACCACCACCTGTGCCTTGCCGGACGGGATGCTGCTGGCCTGGAAAATGTGTGAATCGGGTTGGGGGATCCTGCGCACCAACCCGGAGGGAAAGCGCCTGTGGGGAAGCAAGGCCAATGCCACGGACCTAGCCGCGTCGGACACGCGGTTCTTCGCGGTCAATGCCGACTGGCCCGATACGCAGGATCAGGTGCTGATCTACGATCTAGCGGACGCTCGGCCTCTGTCTTTCGGCAACGGGGCCTCCCACCTGGCGCCGCCTCCCGGCGGGCAGTCGAGGGAGGAGAACAAGGTGACGGGCCTGGCGTATGCCGCCGGTAAACTCTATGTCGCTTATCAAGCCCGCGACCTCGTTGCCGTTTTCGACGCGACCCAGGGGAACCTGCTTGAGACCCCGGCGGTCCCGGCCCCCAAGCGTATGGCGGTGCGCCCGGACGGGACCTTGGCCGTGATCAGCCAAGGCCGGGTTGTTGCTCTGAGCGGAGGCAAGGCCAGTCCGTTGATCGCCGCCCATCTAGACGAGCCGGTCGGCATTGCCGTAGACCAAGCGGGACTGATCTATGTGGCCAACCGCGGCGCTTTGCAGAACATATCCGTGTTTTCTGCCCAAGGGCCGTACTTGAGAAGCATCGGCAAGCCGGGCGGCCGCCCGCGGGTGGGCACCTACGATCCTAGCGGCATTCTGGAGCCAGGTGGGATCAGCGTAGACAGGAACGGCCGCCTGTGGGTAGCCGAGACTCTGGATGGTCCCAAGCGCATCAGCGTCTGGGACACCCGAACCCGCGCTTTCGTCAAGGAGTTCTTCGGCGGCAGCGCTTACAGCACTGTCGTGCGCATGGACCCCAAACACCCCGACGAGGTCTACTGCCACAATGTGCTCTGGAAGGTTGACCTCGATAAGGGAACATGGCAGCCGATCAGCACTTGCTGGCGGGCCACGGCGCCCAACATGGTACGCGAGACCAACGACCTCAACGTTATCACCG
>CALFVE010000384.1 GCA_937928475.1 uncultured bacterium
GGCCATCGCGTACGGTACGGATTGCTACCCGCGCAAGGAACTCGATACCTGGATTAACCTCAAGGACCTCAACGAGTGCGTGCTCTGCAACTTCCGCAACGCTTATCAGAACTATAACGTCGCGGTCAATGCCTACGCGGACCGCGATATCTACACCTACATGGGCGTGTTGAAGAAAAACCTGGGCAACGCCAACTACTGCTCCGCCGGCCAACTCAGCCCCCTGCTCAACGACCCCTACTACCGAACCATTGGCGTGGGGACGCGAATTTGGCTGGGGGGGGGAGTGGGCTATGTCTACTGGTACGGGACTCAGCACAATCCCACCGTCCCGCGCCGGGAGAACGGCGTGCCCAAGGCCGGCGCCGGCACTCTGGCCGTGGTCGGGGACCTCAAGCAGATGTCCCCCAAGTGGCTGGTGGGCGTGTCGCTGTACGGCTACGGGGCCTCACTCAATGTCGGCCTGGGCGTGCCCATCCCTGTTCTGGATGCCGAGATGGCAAGATTCACCGCGGTGAAGGACGAGGACATCACCGCCCCCATTGTGGACTACAGCCGCAACTACCCGTACTGGGAGGGCGCGCCCCTGGGCGAAGTCTCCTACGCCCAGTTGCGCAGCGGTGAGATCGAGATCCAGGGCAAGCGGGTGCCCGCCGGATCGCTGTCCAGTTATCCCCGGGCGCAGGAAATCGCCCAGGACCTGAAGGAGCGCATCCAGGCCGGCACCTTCTTCCTGGCCGAGCCGGTGCAGCCGCTGCCCTCCGCCGATTCCGGGCAGACCTTCAAGGCCCTGGTCGAGCGGCCTGTGCGGTAGGACGGATCGCTTACCCGTCCCTCGGAGGACGCGGCTCGTTGTGCGTCGTCCCACCCCTCCTCCGCACGAAGCGGAGGGGGAGTCACAAGGAGGTATCCAACCATGGCCGAACGCAGAGTCGTGTTTCACTACCCCAAGCAGATGGTGGATGTACCTGTAGTCTATCGTCTGTCGCGGGATTTCGACCTGGAGTTCAACGTACTCCGGGCCAACATTACCCCTGACGCCGAGGGGCTGATGGTGCTGGGCTTGAGCGGCGACCCCGCGAAACTAGAGCAGGGCCTGGCCTGGGTGGAGTCGCTAGGCGTCGGTGTGCAGCCGCTAGAGAAAGACGTGCTGCGGCAGGAAGAGAAGTGCACCGAATGTGGGGCTTGCCTGACTATCTGCCCCACCGAGGCGCTGTGGCGGGACACCAAGACCCAGCGCGTGTACTTTGACCCCGACCGCTGTATCGCCTGCGAACTGTGCGTGCCCGCCTGCCCGCCGCGGGCGATGCAAGTCGCTTTCTGAAGCCCGCACGCTCTGACAGGGCCGGAGGGGTGCAGCCGCTCCCCTCACAGGTGCAAGTGCGCCCCCCGGCCCTGTTCCAGCGGCGATATTTCCCCGGCGAACCGGAGCGCGGCGCATTCTCCCGGCGGATGTGCTACAATACCCGCGCCCAGCCGTTCTCTTTGGGGGTGAGCCATGCTCCGACCCGGCCGGGGATTGTTTGTCTGTCTCGCGCTGCTTCTGCCCGTGGACCGGGGACTGGCCCAGGGCCCAGCGGCGCCGTCTTTGCCCTTCGCATGGACCTTTGAGGCCGCGGAAGTCGGCCGGCCGGCGATGGCCCTGGGCGGCGCGGAGGTGGGCTTCACCACCACCGCCGAGACCTCCTTCCAGGGCTCCCGCGCGCTGGAGGTGCGCTACGCCTTCCAGCCGGACCCGCTGGTAAAGCCGCCTCCTCAGGGTGTCTTTCTCTTTGGCTCGCCCCGTGATCTCAGGCCTCTGCAGTCGCTACGGCTGGCCCTCAAGACAGAGACCTCCTTCTCGCTCTTGGTCGGCCTGGTCGAGACTGGCGGCACGGTTTACGCCGCGCCGGTATTTTCCTCCGCTGGGCAATGGCGGCAGGTTATGCTGGCCGTGGCCGACCTCAGCCTCACTGTGGGCGCGCCGGACGCCAACGGCAGGCTGGACCTCGATGAGATCGCGGGCGTAGCCGTCCTCGAGGCCTACGGCGCCGCCCAGCGCTTGGCCATGCCCGGAGTGCACTTTGCCAACGAGAGACGCCACTTCTGGCTCGATGAGGTGGTGCTGTCTGACACAGCGTTGCCCGTAGAGAGGGTGGCGCTGCCCGCCGAGTCGCCGGCGGTGGAGATAATTGACAGCTGTGACCGCCCGGGGGCTCGGTTTCTGGTCGCCGGCGTGTTCGATTGCAAGTTGACCACCGAGAAGGCGGGCGAAGGCCGAGCACTCTGCTATCGCTTTGAGTACACTCTCCCCGGCAAGAGCGCGGCGGCCTTCTTGCGCTGGCCGATTCGCGTCGCGCTGGCCCGAACTGAGGGGCTGCGCCTGTCGCTACGGGCCGATCGTGCCCTGTGGCTGATGCTCTTGGCCCAGGAGGCCGGCGGGGCAACCTACACGGCGGAAATCGAGGTCGCGCCCTCCGAAGAATGGGCCAGCGTCAGCGCCGCCTGGAGCGATTTTCGTCGCGCGACTGGTGCTGAGGACAGCAGCGGTGGTCTGGACCCGGAGAAAATCGTTATGCTCGGACTGGTGGACCACTCTACGTTGCTTCCGCTCTCGGAGGAGTCGGTTCCCACTACCTTGTGGGTGGACGACCTCTATGCCATCCGGCAGCCGCCGGGCCTGAGCCGGCTGACTCCGCTTCCGTGAGGTGCTGCTATGAACCGCTATCGCTTGCTGCTGATTGCTCTGCTGCTCATGCTCTGCGGCTGGCCGGCAGGGGCCCAGCCAGGAGAGGAGGGGGTGCTGCGATACTGGGACTTCGAGGAAAACACCGGGTCCTGGAGCAGTTTCAACGCCCAGGCTGTGCTCGGGCTGACCGCCGCTGCGGAGAACGTCCTGGCGGGCACCAGCGCCTTGGAGTTGCAGTACCTCTTCCAACCCAGCGGTTCGCGCGAGGTGCAAGTGGCTGGCAATGCCCTGGCGGCCCTGCCCGGGGGTGTACCCGGCCTGGCCTCGATCAGCCTCGGGATCAAGACCTCGGACACCACCACCTGCGTCGTGGGGTTGATGGAGGGCGGGGGAGGAGCGTATCTGGTTCCGGTCTTCTGTCCCGCCGGGACCTGGCAGCGAGTGCACGTAACCCTCGCCGACTTCGTGCCCGTGGAGGAACTCCCCGACCCGGACGGCCGACTCGACCCCATCCAGGTCTCCGGCTGCGGTGTCCTCGACGCCTCCGGATTCCTCGCTGGCCTCGGGCAAGCGCTTCCCTTCGCCGGTTTCCAGCCGGGAGCCCGGCGGTTGTGGGTGGATGAAGTCCGTCTGCTCTCCACCGATCTCCCGCCGGAGACGATCGCTCTTCCCGCTGAGTCACCGGCCGCCGTGGTGATTGACTCCTGCGACCGCGAAACCATCCGCTTCGTGGTGCTCGGCGGTGAGGAGTGGAAGGCGGCGCGGGAAGCGCAAGGCGAGGCCGGCCCCGGATACTACCGCTTCGAATATACGCTGCCCGGCGGAACCCTGGTAGCCTTGCTGCGGGTCCTTCCCGCGGGGCGCTTGGCCCAGACCCAGGCCTTGCACTTCTCGGCGCGTTGCGACCGGTCGCTGCGGTTGGTGGTCAGCGTCGAAGAGAAAGACAAGTCCCGCTACTCGACACAGGTAGACCTGAAGGTTGAAGAGGGCTGGAAACGTTTTGACCTGCCCTGGGACAAGTTTACCCGGGAGCAGGATTCGGTGGACGAAAACGACCGGCTGGATCCAGATCAGATCACTCTGGTCAGTCTTGCCGACCTCTCCGGCCTCTTCTCCCTGGAGGACCGCAAGACTGTTCTCCTCCTCGACGACTTCTACGCCACCCGTTAGCCACTGCTGGGCTTCCTCTTCCCCCAGACAGGCCTCGGCGGCGAGGAGGTTCGCTGCCCGCATCCGCAGAATACTCCTCCGACGCAGCCTAGCAGGAAAGAGTGAACCACTTTGTCCACACTTCGGCTAGGGGTCTTCGTTTCCGGTAGCGGCACCAACCTGCAGGCTATCCTGGATGCCTGCCGGACCGGCCGGATTGCCGCCCAGGTCGCCGTGGTCATCAGCAATAACCGCGAGGCCTATGCCCTGGAGCGCGCACGGCAGGCCGGGGTGCCCGGGGTATACATCCCGGCGGGGAGCCGCAGCGGCTCTCCCCGCTGGGAGGTCGCCGATCCCTGCCATCTGGAGGTGCTCGGCGACTACGGCGTCGAACTGATCTGCATGGCCGGGTATATGCGCCGCCTGGGGCCGCAGGTGCTGGAGGCGTACGCGGGCCGGGTGCTTAATATCCATCCCGCGCTACTCCCAAGTTTCATCGGCGCGCACGGGCAGCGCGACGCGCTGAGGTACGGGGTACGCATTTCCGGCTGCACTGTGCATTTCGCCGACGCCAACTTCGACACCGGGCCGGTGATCATTCAGGCGGCCGTGCCGGTGTTGCCCGACGACGACGAGGCCAGCCTGGCGGCGCGCATTCTCCAGCAGGAGCACAAGATTTACCCCCAGGCTATCCAGTGGTACGCCCAGGGCCGGCTGGTGATCGAAGGGCGCCACGTGCGCGTGCTCAACGCCCGGCCCCCGACCATTGCCGAGGCCATCATCAATCCCGGGTTGGAGATCTTCTAGCGAGGTCGCGATCATGCGCATCCTAGTCACCGGCGGGGCCGGGTTCATCGGCTGTAACTTTGTGCGCTTCCTGCTGCGCAACTACCCCGACGTACAGTTGACGATCCTGGACAAACTCACCTACGCGGGCAATCTGGCCAACCTGGCCGACGTGCTTGACGACAACCGCCTATGCTTTTTCGAGGGCGACATCTGCGACCGCACCGCGGCTAGCGACGCCATGGCCGACGCCGAGGTAGTGGTGCACCTGGCGGCCGAGACCCATGTGGATCGCAGCATCATGGGCGCCGAGCGCGCCGCCCGCACCAATTTCATGGGCACCCAGACACTCCTGGAGGTGGCCCGCGAGGTGCAGCCGCGCTTGTTTCTCCACGTCTCCACCGATGAGGTCTACGGCTGCTGTCCGGTGGGGGCCTTCTCGGAAGAAGCACCACTCAATCCGCGCAATCCCTATGCCGCGGCCAAGGCCGGCGCCGACCGCTTGGCCTATGCCTACTACATCACTTACGGGCTACCCGTTGTCATCAGCCGCCCCTGTAATAACTATGGCCCTTACCAGTACCCGGAGAAACTGGTGCCCTTCTTCGTTTATCGCGCCCTGCGCGACGAGCCGCTTCCGGTCTACGGTGACGGCCAGCAGGTGCGTGACTGGCTGCATACCGACGACCACTGCCGCGCCATGCAGATACTCATGGAACGCGGCCTGCCGGGGGAGGCTTACAACATCCCGGCCGGCAACGAGCGCACCAACCTCGCCACTATTCGCCTGATTCTCGACGAACTGGGCAAGCCGGAGAGCCTGATCCAGTTTGTCGAGGATCGCCCCGGGCACGATGTGCGCTATGCCCTTACAGGCGACAAACTCGCCGCCCTGGGCTGGCAGCCGCAGGTCCCCTGGGAGCAGGGCATGCGCTCGACCGTGCGCTGGTTCGTCGAGCATCGCGACTGGCTGGAGCAGAGCATCGCCCGCAGCCGGGAGTACTTCGAGCAGTGGTACGCGGGCCGGGTGTAGGCCGAACATGAGGGCCGCACAAGCGCCCCGGGAACTCTCCTTCTTCGAGCATCTGGAGGAACTGCGCGCACGCCTGATCCGGATGCTCATCTACTGGATGGCGGGCAGCGTGGCGGGCTGGCTGAGCCTCAAGCCCCTGTTGGCCCTGCTTCGCTACCCTGCTGAGGCCGGCGCGGCCGCGGCCGGCATTGAGCATCTCCCCTTCCGCATCTTCGACCCCATTGGCGGCCTGCTGCTGGCCATGACTATCGCTGGGGTGGCTGGCCTGGTGCTGGCTAGTCCTCTGCTGCTGATGGAACTCTGGGGGTTTATCTCCCCGGCCCTGGAACCCCACGAAAAGCGCTGGGTGCTGCTCGTGATCCCCGCAGCCACCGGGCTGTTCCTGGCCGGGATTGCCTTTGCCTACTGGATCGCCCCCGTGTTCTTTGCTTACCTCTTTCGCTTGAACCAGCGGCTGGGCGTGGAAGGCGAACTCACTCTCACCGCGCACCTGGGCTTCATGATGCGCCTCCTGCTGGCCAGCGGGGCGGCCTTCGAACTGCCGCTGATCATCATGTTCCTGGCCTACGTGGGCCTGGTGCGCTCCGAGTGGCTGTGGGCGAAGTGGCGCTACGCAGTCGTGCTCATCGCCATCGCCGCCGCGGTGATCACACCCACCGCCGACCCCATCACCATGACCGTCTTCTCCGCGCCCCTGTTTGTGCTCTACTTCCTCAGCATCGGCCTGGTGAAGATCGTCGAGCGGCGGCGCCGGGTTGAACAGGAGGCAGACAGCGAGGCTGCAGAGGCGGAGCAGGAGCCTCTCACCTACTACCAGTCTCTCGCCGGCCCCGAGGACTCTGGGATTCCGCTTGACGATGCCGAGGAGGAGGCGTCTGCCGACCATTGAGCGAGGTCAGCACCCTCGGGGCCTTCCTCGAGCAACTCCAGCGTGATTCTCGCTACGCCGGACGGTTGGTCCACTTGCGCCGGCTGCCCGGCCGGCGCGCCGTTTATGCCGAACTCGACCGGCCACTTGCCCCGGCGGTGGCGCAGATCCTCGCCAGCCAGGGCCTGGAACGCCTTTACCGCCACCAGGTCGAGGCCCTCCAGGCGGTCCTCGCCGGGCACAACGTCGTGGTGGCGGCCGGAACCGCTGCCGGCAAGACGCTTTGCTACCTGCTGCCTATTGCCCAGGCCCTCCAGGAAGATCGCCAGGCCCGGGCCCTGCTTCTGTACCCGACCAAGGCTCTCGCCCAGGACCAGTTGCACAAACTGGGCAAGTTCGGCGCCGGAGAGGTTTTCCTGGCCGACGCCTATGACGGGGACACGCCCGCCTCTCGCCGTCGAGAGATTCGCCGCCAGGTCCAGGTTGTCCTGACCAACCCCGACATGCTCCACCTCGGCTTGCTTCCTCATCATCCGTACTGGGCTGACTTTCTGCGCCATCTGCGCTACGTGGTGGTGGATGAGGTCCACGTCTACCGAGGAGTATTCGGCTCGCATGTCGCCAACGTCTTGCGCCGCTTGCGCCGGATTTGCGACTACTACGGCAGCCGCCCGCAGTTCATCTGCTCCTCGGCGACCATCGGTAACCCGGGTGAACTCTGCGAGACGCTCACTGGTTTGCCTTTTCACGTTATAGATCAGGACGCTGCCCCGCGCGGCCCTCGCTTCTGGGCCTTCTGGAATCCGCCCCTGGCGAAAGCCGGCCTCGGGCGGCGCAGCGCCAACCAGGAGGCGGCCTTCCTGCTTTCGCGCCTGGTGCGGCGCGGGATCCGCACCTTGGCCTTCACCCTCAGCCGCATGCAGGCGGAACTGGTGCTGCGCTACACGCGCGAACGCCTCAAAGATTGCCCCGACCTCCAGGCCAAGGTCGCCCCTTATCGCGGCGGCTACCTGCCGGAAGAGCGCCGGGAGATTGAGCGTCGTCTCTTCTCTGGGGAACTGCTGGCCGTGGTCTCTACCTCCGCGCTCGAATTGGGCGTGGACATCGGCGGCCTCGACGCCGTGCTCATGATCGGCTTCCCCGGCGATCTCGCTTCCCTCCAGCAGCAGGCCGGGCGCTGCGGCCGGGCGCACCAGGAGTCCCTGGCTGTGCTCGTCGCCGGGCCGGGCGGCATTGACCAGTACCTGATGGAGCATCCGGAGTTCATCTTGGAGGCCGAGCACGACCGCGCGCTCTGCCGGCCGGAGAACCGCTTCATCCTGGGCGCTCACCTGCTCTGCGCGGCCTACGAGTTGCCCCTGGAGCCGGCTGATACCGTCTACTTCGGCCCGGAGATGGAGGCGCTCGCCGATCTCCTTGCCGAGCACGACCTGCTGGACAAGCGCCGCCGGTGGTACTGGGCACAGCCGGAGCGCTACCCCGCTGCCGAGGTGGGCCTGCGCAGCGGCTCCGGACGCGGCTACGAGATCGTCCTGGAATCGCCTTATCGCTTGCTGGGGACCGTGGATGAAACCTCCGCCCTGTGGCTGGTGCATCCCGGTGCGGTCTACCTGCACCAGGGAGAGACTTACGTCGTTCAGCGACTAGACCTGGAGCGTCGCCTGGCGGTTGTCCAGCAGAAGCGAGTGAACTACTACACCCGCCCGGTCAGCCTCAGCGAAGTCCACATCTGCGAGCAGTTCCAAGAGCGCCCCTTGCCCGGCAATGCCCTGGCTCACCTAGGCGAAATCGTGGTGGAAAGCCAGATTGTGGGCTACCGCCGCCTGGAGCAGCGTCGGGAGCGCGAGCGAGAGATCCTGCCCCTGCAGCTGCCCACGCGCACCTTCGAGACTGTCGGCCTGTGGCTGACCGCCGGCGGCGAACTGCACACCCTCGCGGCGGAGGGCTACCATGTTCTAGGCGCCCTTCATGCTTTAGAGCACGCGCTGATTGGCCTCCTGCCCCTTTTTGCCATGTGCGACCCGCACGACGTAGGCGGTGTCTCCTCGGCCCATCACCCGGACACCGGTGCCGCTACCATCTGCCTGTATGACGGCTATCCAGGCGGGGTGGGGCTGAGCGAAGACGCTTACGAGAATGTGGAGTCGCTCCTGGAGGCCACCGCGGAGCGCATAGAGAAATGCCCCTGCACCGCCGGCTGCCCGGCGTGTGTCCAGTCGCCCTCCTGTGGCGACAACAACCGGCCCTTGGATAAGACAGGAGCGGCCCGCCTGGCGAGGCTGTGGCTCGGAAAGCAGCACTGACCCCCGAGGGGCTGGCCGTTCGTTGCGCGGGTGCGGCTGGTCGTGTGTGTCTGGCGACGCCCCTTGTGCTCTCCCGCTTGCCGGGGAGAGTGCCGGCGACGGCGAGAGGGGGCCTCCCGCGCACAACAGCCAACGCTGCCGTTCCTGCTGGCGGCGGTCACATTGCAGATACTGACTCATGCTTGACCTACACGTACACAGCACCGCTTCCGATGGCACGCTCACCCCGGAGCAGATTGTCGCGCTGGCCCTGGAGAAGCGCCTCACAGCGCTGGCCCTCGCCGACCACGACAGCGTCGCCGGCCTCGAGCCGGCGCTGGCCGCTGCCGCCGGCACCGACCTCGTGGTGATCCCCGCCGTGGAGATCAGCACTGATCACGCGCACACCGAGGTTCACATTCTGGGCTATTTCGTGGATTACCACCACCCCGACTTGCTGGCCAAACTGTCCGCTATTCGCGAGGCCCGCGCAGGCCGTGCCGACGCCATCGTCGCGCGCCTCCGCGATCTGGGCCTGGACATCACCTACGAGCGGGTTCTGCAGCAGGCTAACGGCGCGAGCGTAGGCCGTCCGCACGTGGCAGCCGTGCTGGTCGAGGAGGGACACGTGAACAGCCCTCAGGAGGCCTTCGACCGCTATCTGGGACGCGGCAAGCCTGCCTACGTCCCCCGCTACAAACTTACTCCCCAAGAGGCCATAGAACTGATCCGCCGCTGCCGGGGCCTGCCGGTACTCGCCCACCCCGGGCTAGTGCGAGACGACGAACTGGTGCGGGAGATCATTGCCTGGGGAGCAGAGGGCTTGGAGGCCTACCACACTGCGCACACGCCGGCGCACAGCGCCAGGTACGCCCGGCTCGCGCGCGAGCGAGGGCTGCTGATCACTGGCGGCACCGACTCTCACGGCCCCGGGGGGTCGCTACCGGTGGAGATTGGTTCCGTGGTCATTCCCGGGGAGCCCGAGGTGCTGGAGGCGCTGCTGGCCTGGGGCCGCCAGCACGGCCGCTGGCCGCTGTCGTGATAGCGGCAGCCAAGGCCTCCCCGGCCTCACGTAGCGGGCCCGTTCCTCAAGCACGCCCCGGCGCCTGGCCCGCAGCACTCAGCCGGCTCCCTGGGGCTCCGGGCTCACCCCGGCCGGCGGCTGCTCTCCCTCCTGGAGCGGTCGTACCTCGAGGTTGTCAATCCAGACCTTCCCCTCTCCTTCCAGGCCCACCGTCACGTATGCTTGGTTCCCGCCCGGTTTGGCGAACAGGTCGGTGACGAATCCCGCCGTCGTCCAGTCGTTGGTGCCCATAAGGCCTGGGTAGTGGGTAACCTTTTCTCCCTCGCGCTCGAGTGTGAAGTAGATGCCCTTACCGGTGACGCCCTCCGTCTTCACGTCCGCCCTGACCAGGTACTTGGGGGCTGGCACATATCCCCAGTCATCCCAGTTGCCGGACGGCTTGAGCAGCCACGCGGTCGCGTACGGCATCTGCACCCCGCCCCCGTAGGCGGCGGGCTTGGCCATCGGCTGCAGCAGCAGCGAGGAGTTGTCGCCCTTGCCGCAAGCAAGGTCCACGTCGTAGAAACCCTTCCAGGTGTTACCCACCTGCGGGGAGCCCACCGGATTGAGCTGGCCCGGGCCGAAGTCGTTTACTCCCGGTCGGTGTTGCACCTTGAGCCGGTACATCTCCGGGATGGCCGGAAGCCGAGAGGCGCGAAAGATGCGTGCCATCTCCGCCGGGTACAGGCCGATCAGCCGGTAGACGCGGTGCATGGTTCGCTCCTCCTCGGTCTCCCACTTCACTGGGCAGTCCGAGAGGTGTGTTTCGTGCGAGAAGGCGCAGACCGCGAAGGAGGCCTGGCCGCGCGGCTGCTCGGGTCCCAGCCACTCAACCGCCGGGTTGATCACCGGGTGGAGGCCCCGCGCGTAGATGTCCCCGGGCTTGGGCTGAAATTGCACATATCGCTCGACCCGGGTAGCCCGCGGCTCCGGCGAACTATCCCAGTCCACCCGAATGGGAAGCCGGTACATGAACCCCGGCCCCGGGAAGAACTGCCAGTCGAGGTACCAGCCGCCGTCCGTGCGGGCGATCGTGGGCGGCAGCGGCGGGCCAGGGGCCACGCCCTCAGTGAGGGGGTCGAAGTGGAACTGGCCCCAGGCGTTGGGGCTGGTGGAGTAGGGGAAGAGCACGTTGTACTCAACCGGCGCTCTGCGCGGCGTGTCGGCGGCCACCGTGGCCGTGGAGTCAAACCGATAGGAGAAGCACTTGCGCACCCGGTCGTAAGACACAGCCATCTCCTGCACGCCGGTGGACTTGACAAACAGAGTATGGCCGGTAGTGCGTACCACGACCTCCTCGCCCTCTGCCTTCACGATCTCCACCTTATCGGCGAACTCATTGTTGGGCATGCAGTGGCCCCAGGTGATCTTGGCCATCAACATCGGCTGGTAGCCCGGTAGCAGTTTCATCTCGGCGAGGCCCGGCCAACTGTTGTGTTTGCCCTCGGGATCCAACCAGGCGATAGGCTCGTTGTCGCAGAAGATCCATTGCCCCTCCCGCTAGGTCCGGATCCGCATATAGCGACGGGGCCGGGGGAGCACAGTAAGGGGGGTTTCCTCCGGCGCGCTGACGGTGAGGTTGTCGAAGAGCGCTTGTGTCCCGAACACTCCTACGCCCCACCTGCCTCCTTCGCCCTCAATCGGCGCGAAATCGTCCTGAAAGTCAATCAGGAGTTCCCCGTCCAGCCAGGCGCGAATGCGGTTCTGCCGCGCTTCTGCCTTGAGCCGGTGCTTGGCGCCGGCCCTGACCTCAGCCGGCACCACCTGGACGTACCCGCCGTTGCCCTTGTGCAGGGCGATCTCCCCGTAACGGGCCGAGAGTTCCACTCGATACCACCAACTCTCGGTCAGGCTCGACCCGAAACTGCGTAGGATCAAGCACGCCTCGCTACCAGGGCAATCTCGCTGCATGCGATACCGGAACCAGTCGCCCGTTCCCTGTCCGGGAGCGCCGGCCGGGCCCTGCTGGGGGATGGTCACATCCGCCTCGATCACGCTGTCGGCTGGAAGGTCCTGCTTGATCAGCGAGTAGTTCCACTCTGCCCCGCCCTGACCCACAAGCGCCCCCTCGGCCACCTTCCACACCTTCGGGTCGCCGTCCATCGCGATCTGGGGCGCAGTGAACTCCTCGCTGAACAGGACCGGCGCGGGCGCGCACCGGCCTGGCCCTACCGCCAGCAGTAGCGTCCCCAGTAAGAGGATCAGCAGGGTTTCTTCTCGTCTCCGCATCGTGGCTCCTTTCTCTCGACTTGTTCTGGGGTGTTGCCCGCGGCCTTACAGGAGACGGCCGACCTCTCGAGACCAGCGACTGCGCAGGCCTGCCTCTCGCCGCTGCCTTCTGCCACTCGGGACTCACCTCGCAATGTGCCCCTGCGGCCCCAACCGCGCCGACTGGCCTCCTGCGCTCACCGCCACCTGGTCGCCCACCGCGGTGACCGCCAGCCCTTCCGGCCTCTGCCCCTTGAAGTAGGGGACCAGGATCGCTCGGAACGGTCCGGCACTCTTCAGCCGCAGCAGATACTGGCGCTCCTGAAAGCCGCGCGCGTTGGCCCGCTGGAACTGGCCCTGCTCCCAGCTAGGGTGCCAGTTGTGGCTCCACTCCCCGATCTCGGCCTGCTGGGGCGTGCCCGTCACCAGGTACAGGTCCCAGTCAATGCCTTGGGTCGCGTGGGCCGGCCAGGTCTGCCCGGTCACGGCCAGTCGGGTGACTCCGGCGGGTACGGCAAAGCCCTGCCCTGGGGTGCGCGGGCCCTCGGGCGTCTCCACCGGCCCGCCGGCCATCAGATTCAGTTGCCACGTTTTTTCTCCCCCCCTGAACCCGTCTTGGATCGCCATAACGGGAAGGTCGGGCGTCAACATGGACAGGCTTATCGCCCGCGTCCACGTCGCGTTCCCGGGCAGCTCAAAGGCGGCGCGCAAAGCCCGCGCCCCGCCTTCATGTGCCCCTGGGCTTCCCCCAGGAGAGACACGGCACACCCCTCCCGTACCGACGAGACTATATCATTACATATTCGCCGTGCGCGCCGACATTGCTTCTGGTAGTATACCTGGAACCCCAAAATTGCACAAGGAATGCCGGGAACTGGCGTCATTACAGCAGCCCGAAACGGCGCCGTCGCCCCTTTGCACCTACCGGTTCTGCCTCCCCCTCACCTTCTCCCACCACTCCCTCACCTTCCTCAACGCCTCCATCGGCGTCATCTCGTCCGGCTCTAGGGACTTGATCTCCTCTACTATCGGGTCCGGAGCGGAGGCGAAGAGGTGTAGCTGCACCGGCGGGCCGACCTTCTGCACCGACTCGCGCGTGGGCGAGACCGAGCGGCCCAGGTCCTCCTGCTCGAGGCTGCGCAGGACCTCCTTCGCCCGCTCGATCACCGCCTCGGGCAGGCCCGCCAGACGCGCCACCTGGATGCCGTAGGAGCGGTCGGTGCCGCCCGGCATGATCCGTCGCAGGAAGACGATGTGGTCGCCCTCCTCCTTCACCGCGATCCGGTAGTTGCGCACCCGCGGCAAGACCTCGGAGAGTTCGTTGAGGTGGTGGTAGTGGGTGGCGAAGAGCGTCTTGGCGCGGATTTCGCGGACGATGAACTCCGCCACCGCCCAGGCCAGGCTCAGACCGTCGAAGGTGGAGGTGCCCCGGCCGATCTCGTCGAGGATAATCAGGCTGCGGTCGGTGGCGTGGTGCAGGATGTTGGCCGCCTCGGTCATCTCCACCATGAAGGTGGACTGGCCGGTGGCGAGGTCGTCGCTGGCCCCCACGCGGGTGAAGATGCGGTCCACCACCCCCAGGCGGGCGGCGGTGGCGGGGACGAAACTGCCCATCTGCGCCAGCAGGCAGATGAGCGCCACCTGTCGCAGATAGGTGGATTTGCCCGCCATATTGGGGCCGGTGAT
>CALFVE010000385.1 GCA_937928475.1 uncultured bacterium
GGCGAGGTGCTCGGGGGCGTAGAGATCGTGACCAAGGACGAGAAGGTCGTGGAGATCCGCAAGCACGCGCCCCTCCCGGCCGCCGAACGGCCGACTATCCCACTGCCGGAGCGAGCCCCTCGACCCGCCATCATCACGGACCTCTCCGGAGGCGTGGGTGGAAAGTAGCACAGAGGACCAGCCCTACGACGTCCTGGTTGGCATTGTCGTCGGCGCCCACGGGGTACGGGGCGAACTGCGCGTAGCGCCCGAGACCGACTTCCCGGAGCGGTTCGCCGAGTTGCGCCGCCTCTACCTTAGCCCGACGCGCGGCGCGGGGCGATTGGTGGAGATAGTCGGAGCCCGGGTGCACCAGGGCAAGGGGCTGGTATTGCTGCGCCTGGCAGGAGTGGAGGATCGGGAGGCGGCCCTGGCCTTGCGGGGCAGTCGGTTGTATATCCAGGAACGGGACCTGGCGCCGCTCCCGGCCGGCCGGTACTACGAATTCCAGATACTGGGCCTGCGGGTGGTGACCGAAGAGGGCTGCGACTTGGGGCCGGTCACCGACATCGTGCGCACCGGGGCCAATGACGTCTACGAGACGCCCCAGGCCCTGATCCCGGTGATTGAGCCGGTGATCCGCGAAGTAGATTTGGAGCAGGGCCGCATCGTGGTCCGCTGGATGGAGGGGATGCTGAAGTGAGGATTGATGAATGATAATTGATAATTGACGAACAAGCGGAGCCAGCCGCTGGAGCCTGCTGGCTGCGCTGGCGGTCCTTTATCTGTCAATTATCAATTACCGTTCACCAATATCTTGCCGCCATGCGCTTTGACGTGGTGACCATCTTCCCGGAGTACTTCACCTCTCCCCTGCAGTGTAGTATTCTGGGGCGAGCGGTTGAGGCCGGGCTGGTCACCGTGTACATCCACAACCTGCGGGATTTCGCCCCCGACCGACACCGGGTGGTGGACGACTATCCTTACGGAGGCGGCGGCGGAATGGTGCTCAAGCCTGAGCCGCTGTTCGCCGCTCACCAAGCGCTCAGCGCCGAGCCTCCCGCGCCCTACGTGGTGCTGCTCAGCCCCCAGGGGCGGGTGTTTACCCAGAAGGTGGCGGAGGAACTGGCTGAGCGGCCGCGGGTGCTGCTGCTCTGCGGGCACTACGAGGGCGTGGATGAGCGAGTACGCGAGGCGCTGGCGGACGAGGAGATCTCCGTCGGCGACTATGTGCTCACCGGAGGGGAGCCGGCGGCCCTGGTCATCATTGACGCGGTGACCCGCCTGCTGCCCGGTGTGCTGGGCGACGAGCAAGCCCCGGCGAAGGATTCCTTCGCAGAGGGCCTGCTGGAATATCCTCACTACACACGCCCGGCAGAGTGGCGCGGCCGCAGGGTCCCGGAGGTGCTGCTGAGCGGGCACCATGAGCAGATTCGTCGCTGGCGGCGCAAAGAGAGCCTGCGGCGGACCCAGCAGCGGCGCCCCGACTTGCTCGCCAAGGCGACGCTGACTCGCGAGGACCACGAACTGCTGGCGGAGATCGCCGCCGAGCAGGAAGCCTGGGAGTGGTGAGCAGGCCCGGTGGCCGTCGGGGTCGGCGCCGGAGGAAGGACCGGAGCGGGCGGCCCGGCGGCCTTCCAGGAGGAACAACATGAACCGAATTATTGAACAGATCGAAGCGGAACAGATGCGCGAGGACCTTCCCGACATTGAGGTCGGCGACACCGTGCGCGTGCACCAGCGGATTACCGAGGGCGAGGGAAAAGACCAGCGCACCCGCGTGCAGGTCTTCGAGGGCGTGGTCATCGGCCTGAAGGGCCGGGGCCTCAATCGGATGATCACGGTGCGCCGGGTCACCTTTGGCATCGGGGTCGAGCGTACTTTCCCGGCCCACGCACCCAACATCGAGAGGTTCGAGGTGGCGCGCAAGGGTGACGTCCGGCGAGCTAAACTGTACTACCTGCGCAAGCGCGTGGGTAAGGCCGCCCGGGTCAAGGAGCGCGCTCGCTTCGCCGGCGGGCGTGCCCCGGAGCCAAGAGCCAAGGCGCAGGCAAAGGCGGCTGCCCCAGCGCCTGCGGCCGCGCCTGAACCCGCGCCAGAGGAGAAGGAGAGCGCTGACTAGCCTTGAAGCTGTTGGCCTTCGACAATACTTGGCATATCATCGCCTTGGTCTGGGGCCTGCTCCTCGTGCGCGTAGCGGTGCCTAGGCTGAGCGCCCTGCGTTCGCAGCGCGCTGCTATTCTGGAGATCGTAGACTCAGTGCTGGTCGCCGTGCTCTTGGTCTTCCTCATCCTGCGCCCCTTCGTCGTACAGGCTTTCTACATTCCCTCCGGCTCCATGATGCCTACGCTGCAGATTAATGACCGCATCCTGGTGAATAAGTTCATCTACTTCTTCCGGGAGCCGCAGCGGGGCGATATCGTCGTTTTCGTCTCACCACCCAACGCCGATTCGCAGCAGAAAGACTTCATCAAGCGGGTGGTGGGCCTGCCTGGAGACCGTCTGGCCGTACACGACGGGAAGTTGTGGTTGAACGGCGTACCCCAAGACGAGCCATACATCGCCGACCCCATGCTCTACCGTTTCCCCGAGCACAATGAGGAGTTCGTGGTCCCGAAGGGGCAACTCTTCGTGATTGGCGACAACCGTAATCTCTCCAACGACAGCCACAAGTGGGGCACACTTCCTCGTCATAACGTCCTAGGCAAAGCCTTTTGCATCTTCTATCCGCCCTCGAGGGTGAGGCTCCTCCGATAGGCAGGCATCGGCGCATAGGAGGACCGACGCGAGGAGTACGGTTGGAGCGCCGCTTGGTTCTCGCCCTCGCGCTAATGGGAGGTGCCCGTAAGCGCGATGGAGGCTCGTCATCTCTCTTAGCAGCACGGACGTCTACCGGGCCAAGAGGCACCTGACGGGGAAGCAAGCCGCCGGCACTACCATGCCTCCCTTCTCGTACACAACCCGGGCTTTCCCGGAATCGCGCCCCTGGTCGTGGGCCGAGGAGAAGCAGCGGATTGCAGAGGCCGGCTATCGGGTGGTCGCGGGAGTGGACGAAGCGGGCTGTGGAGCCCTGGCCGGGCCGGTAGTGGCTGCCGCGGTGGTGCTGCCGCCCGGCGCTCGCCTGGCCGGCCTGCGCGACTCCAAGCAACTGACGCCCGAGCAGCGCGAGGAGGTGTACAGGCGCGCTCTGCGCCGGGGTCTTCCCTGTGCGATCGGCGTGGCTTACGTCGAGGAGATTGACCGACTCAACATTTTCCACGCCGCCCGGCTGGCCATGAGCCGCGCCGTGGCCTCCCTGGTCCCGGCGCCAGAGTATATTCTCATGGACGGGCACCTGCCGCCGGAGTTCGGGGTCCCCTGCCGCGCCGTGATCAAGGGAGACGTCCGCTGCCCACCTATCTCCCTGGCCTCAGTAGTCGCCAAGGTTTACCGCGACCGGCTCATGCATCGCCTGGCTCTGCTCTTCCCCCACTACGGATTCGAGGAGAACAAGGGCTACGGCACCCCGCAGCATTACCAGGCTCTCGCCATCTACGGCCCTTGCCCCCTGCACCGTCGCAGTTACGCCCCGATCGGCCGGCTCAGTCAACCAGCGCTGACCTTGGAGGCGAACCTGGCAGCAGAAGCGTTATGGGAGGCAGAAGAGGTGCGTGCGACACAGCAGTGCTGAAGGCCAAAGAGGGGGGTGACGGGCATGGGCCGCAGACCAAGTCGCGGGAGCCGACCAGGGGGCCGCTTTGTCGTGCCCAAAGGGTTTACGCTCCTGGAACTTCTGGTGGTCATTGGGATCATCGCCATCCTGGCTGGGATCCTCTTCCCTGCATTCGCCTCGGCGCGCGCCAAGGCTCGCGCCACCCAGTGCCAAGCCAACTTGCGCCAGATCGGCCTCGCCCTCCAGATGTACGGCGCCGACTGGGACGGGCGATTCCCCTTCGGCGTGGACGCAGCGGACCGCTATTGTCCCCAGATCTGGGACGGCTTCCCCCAGTGGCAAGCCTGGATTCCCTACATGGCGAGCGTGCAGGACATTCTCTCCCCCTACATCAAGAGCGCGGAGTTGTGGCACTGCCCGATGGACAGCGGCTATGACGTGCTGGAAGATGCCGGCCTGCCGCTCAACGGCAGGCCCACGGCTTTCGAGGCGTTCGGCAGCAGCTACTTCTATCGCACGGAGGTGGCCTTCAGCCAGGTCAGCCCGGAGGCGATGCAGGACGGGGCCCGGGTCAACGTTTTCTTTGACTCCTGGGGAGGGTGGCATGGGCGCGAGGGCTACGGCCGCGGTCGGTGGAACATTCTGTATGCCGACGGGCACGTCAAGTCCGCCGACCGCAACGCCTACAACGCCGCCTGGGCCTTTCCGCTCTTGTAGCGAGGGCGCTAGTCCTTCGCGACCTCGACGCACTGCCTCTATCGCGTGGGCTGGGCAACGAAGACCGTCAGCAGGTTGCGACAGTCGCCGTTCCGGCGATAAAGCGAGGTGCCGGTTCTGCTTGAGGCGCGCTACCCAGTCCCGGGAGCCGGCCGTCTCGCTCAGCCGCTGGCAGTAACAGCAGCGTTCCTTCACCGGAGCGCCAGGCCGCCGCGAGCAGCGAGCCTAGCGGCAAAGCGAGTCGCCGCCTCACTTCCTCCTCACCGTCGCTTCGGGCGCGCGAACACTGCGCAGGGCCGACAGAACCTCTCGCACCAAGAAAAAGGCGGCGCCGTCCCTGGCGACGGCGCCGCCTCGCTGCCGATTTCTGCCAAGTTCTCAAAGGACGGTCCCGCTGCCTCCCTCGGGGGCCGCTCCGCTACGGGGTGTTGTTCCAGCCGGCGGAGCCGTCCGCCCGATAGAGCACGCCGCGGTCCAACCACTTGCAATGCCCGTCCGCGAACGAGACATTGCCCCCGTTGTTGTGCCGGTAGGTCATGTGCGGCGCAGCCCAGGTGGGATTGTAGCCGCTGCCGTAGTCGGGTGGACCGGAAATGGCCCAGACATTCCCGCTCAAGTACACGTTGACCCCATGGTCCGGGTTGGTCGCGTAACTCCAGGAGCCGGACCGACCGCTGTTGTTCTCGTACACCATGATCATCTCGGCCGGCTTGTAGATTGAGTCTTGCTTGATCGGGGGCCAGGGGCCGGCGGCTC
>CALFVE010000386.1 GCA_937928475.1 uncultured bacterium
CGGCGGGCGACGTCTTACCGGGTGGGCTCGCCAGGAGGGCAACCTGTGGGCCGCCTCGGCACCCTGGGCCAAAGAGGGGACCGGCTTTCGCCAGCTGTACGTGGACGGGCGTCGCGCCGTGCGTGCGCGCAGCCCCAACGCAGACGAAGACAACCCATACTGGCAGGTCGCCGTGTCCGATCTCAGCGCGGATTTGCAGACCTTTCGGCTCGGCTTCGGGCCCGGCCGGCCGCCGGCGCTGCGCCATCCCGAGGAAGCGGAACTAGTTGTCTTGGGCAACTGGGAAATCAACCGCCTGCGCGTGGCGGCATATGCCCCCGAGACCGGCTTGCTGACGCTGGCACCGCCGCATCTCGCTCAAAAGGACGCGCCCTGGAACTGGCCCGGCGTGGGACGCTGGGGCTTCCTGGAGGGAGCGCGCGAGTTCCTTGACCGTCCTGGCGAGTGGTATCTCGACCGGGAAGCCGGCCTGGTCTACTACCTGGCGCATCCGGGAGAGGACCTGACCCAGGCGGAGGTAGTCGCTCCGGTTCTCCCCAGCCTTCTGGAGGTCCGCGGCACCGCCGACCGGCCGGTGCACAATCTTCATTTTCAGGGCCTGCGCTTCCAGCACGCGGGCTGGGAACTCCCCGCGGGTGGCTACTGGGGCGTGCAGGCCTGCCACTTCTGCAGCGCCGGCGCCGGCAGCCGCTGGCGAACCCTGCCGGCAGCCCTCACCTGGACCTGGGCACAGGACTGCTCCTTCCAGCGCGGGGAACTGGCGCATCTGGGCGCCTGCGGGCTGTCGCTAGGCGAAGGCTGCCGGAACTGTGTGGTGGAGGGCAACCTCATTTACGATATCAGCGGCAACGGGCTGATGGTCGGCGGCCCCAACGACGAGAGTCGGCTCGTTGCCAACAACCGCGTGGCCAACAACTACCTGCACCACTGCGGCATGGAAATCTACGGTGCGGTGGGCATTTGGGTAGGCTTCGCTGCTAACACCCACGTAGCGCACAATCTGCTGCACGACCTGCCGTACACGGGCATCTCCGTCGGGTGGCAGTGGAACCCGGAACCTACCGTCTGTCGCGAGAACATCATCGAGTATAATCACGTCTATGAGGTCATGCAGCGCCTGGCCGACGGCGGGGGCATCTACACGCTAGGCTTCCAGCCGGGGACCGTCCTGCGGGGTAACCTGGTGCATGGGGTGCGGCGTAGTCGCTTTGCCCAAGGCGCGCCCTGTAACGGCTTCTTCATTGATGAGGGCAGCAAGGGCTTCCTCATCGAAGGAAATGTGATCTATGACACTGCCGACCAGCCGGTCCGCCACAACCAGAATCAGCCTGACTGGCACACCTGGCGCGATAATCGCTTCGGGGAGCAGCCCGCGGGGGACGATCCCATCTACAGCCAGGCCGGCCTCGAAGCAGAGTACAAGAAAGCACTGAGGCAAGAAGGAGAATGATTCGGCGCGCTGAATAAGCAGGTAGGAGAGATCACTCCCTGTCGCCCTAAGTTTATGATCTCCGCGGGTGCGAGCCTGTCTAGCCGTTTCCAAGGAGGCGAGAGGGATGAGGAAGTACCTGCCGGAGGCGCTGGGTCTGGTCATTTCGCTGGCGGCGCTGGGGTACTGCGCGCTGTGGTGGTGTTACCCGGAGTCCTCGCCGGGTTCGGTTCCCGCCACGCCAAAACCGCCCTTGGCGGTGGTATCCCGCAGCGCGCTGGGCGCGCCGGTGCTGGGCAGCGACCGCCCCGGAGAGAGCTGGATGCTGCTCTCCACCTTTGTGGGAGGCGCCACTTTCCTGTGCACTCGCGATGGCCGTGCGGACGTGATCGCTGCCCACGTGCGCAACCTCGACCGCTACCCCGGGACGGTGGCCTTTGCGCTGTACGAGGCGAAGGGGCGGCGACTGGTCGCGGCTACCCGGCCCGGGGGAATGCCGCCCGGCTACGAAGGCTGGGTAGCCCTGCCCCTGGAGGCGCAACTGAAGAAGGGGCAGCGGTATCTGCTGGTGGCCTCCGCCCCGGGAGGTGGCATGGTCTTCTGCTCGGCCCAACCGGGAGGCAAGGGCTTTCGCGTGGGCTGCATCTGGCGTGAACTCTGGCCCGCCCGCCTGGAGCCGGCCCCGACGGAAGACGCTCTCCCCGCGATCTTCTGCACCACGCAGCTGCGGCAGGACACTGTCGGCCGCGGAGCGGGCAGGCCGGGGGTCGGCTCGGGGCGCGACGTCCGACCCGGCTAGGGGCTAGAGGGTTCTGAGGCGTCGGGATTGGTGCGAGTTCCTGTCCGCCTCACGCTCTCGAGGACCCGCGCTCTGGTTGCTGCTCCCGTCTCCCTCTCCTGGCTGACTTGCCAAAGAACAAAATCCGGAGAGCAACATACAAGGGGGCATTGCCGCGCGATTCGTGCCGGCCGCCAAGGCACCTACCCCGCCGGCCCTGGCGTGCCGGCACCTCTGCGGAAACGGGAAGGGCCAGGGAAATGAGGGCGGCCAGCTCACCTTCGGCGCGGGGCCGGAGCCGTCAGGCTGGGGCCGCCACATGCCAAATAGATATGGGAAAGACGCACTCCCTACATTGCCCAGGGAGCCGCGAGCAGGAGGTCGGATGCTAAAGCGGTCAGTTCAGCGTAGTCAACTGTGCCTGGGCGAGCAGCCTGAGACTCAGTTGGGGTTGCCGCTGCCCGAGGAGCCGCGCCGCAGTCCTGATTCGGTCTCCCACTGGCGTTTCTGCCGGCAATGTGGGCGGCCCGTTCACCAAGACGCGCCCGGCTGCGGGTGGTGCCGGAGGCCAAGCAGAAGCAGGGACCGCGGCCCGGCGGCTGCCGCCGGTCTGTGGGCATCAGAGCCGCCCTAGCGTGGGGGCGGGAGCCCGGCTGCACTTCACGGAGCCGGCTCCGGTTCGCGCGGTACCCTTGCCGATCAGAGATTCCCTAGGAGTTCCCTATCTCCCAGACTCTCGGCCAGCCGGGCCAGGAAGGCGGCTCCATGGCGGCCGTCGTGCACGCGATGGTCGAGGCTGAGGGTGAGGTACATGGTGGGCGCCGCGTGCACTCGTCCCTCTTCCACCACCGGCCGCTCAGCTAGGGCGCCCACCGCCAGGATCGCAGTCTGCGGGGGGCTGATAATGCCGTTGAACAGGTCGGCACCGGTGGGGCCGATATTGGTGATGGTGAAGCCCGCGCCCTTCTGCAGGGAGGCGCGCAGCCTCCCGGCGCGCGCCGCCGCGATCAGTTCGCGGGTGGCGGCGGCAATCTCGGCCAGCGGCTTGCGGTCGGCGTCGAAGACGGTGGGCAGCAAGATGCCCTGCTCGGTGTCGCAGACGAAGCCGACATTCACCGGCTTGAGCAGTTTGATCGCCCCCTCCTCATACCAGGAATTGAGCAGGGGGAATTCGCGCAGAGTGAGCGCGACCAGTTTGATCAAGTAATCGTTATACGTGGGCAGCGGCTCGACGCCTGCCGCCTTGAGCGCCTGGCGGGCGGCCACCAACTCGCGACAGACGACCTGACGGCTGACATCGTACTGCGGAATGTCGCGAAAACTGAACTGGGTGCGCTCGCCGATGGCGAGGCGGATGGCGCTGGGCGCGATGGTTTCGTACTCGGGTTCCCACGGCTTGCTGGCAGGAGGCATCATTCCATTGCTTCCTCTGTTTGGCAACAGGCTTAGTCTGCCCGGAGGCGGGCGGCTGGGACGCGCCCCCCGGTTGCCGGCGCTGAGCGGAGGACACGCCCTCGAGCAAGACGGACCGTCGGCTATTCGCTCCTCGGCTGGGCCCTGACCGCCTCCTCCAGTTTCTCCAGGCGGCGCAAAATCGCCTCCAGCAGATAGCGGTTGCGCATC
>CALFVE010000387.1 GCA_937928475.1 uncultured bacterium
ACCAGCGCTCCCTCCAGCCTGCCCACCCAGCCGCGCGGGCGCCTCTTCATTCCCCCGCCTCCGGCACCGCGAAGCCGTGATCCGTCTTCTCCCAGTAGAAAGGCCGGCTGAGGAGTTGCAGCACCCCTCGGTACGCGCCGATGCTCATGAGCAGCCAGTAGACCGGAGTGACCAGAGCATATTTCACTAGGCTCCAGTACCGCCGGTACAGACAGCCCAGCACCGCCAGGTACACGAAGACGAAGTTGCCGACATAGAGACAGAACAGACCCAGGGCGTAGATCACCGGCGGGAACAGGCGGGTGATGCCTGGGTGGTGCGTAGTTAGCCAGGCGAAGGTAAGCTCCCAGTAGATGGGGTTTAGTAGATAGCACAGCACCGAGCCGCCCACCGTCATCTGGAAACTGAACCACCCAGCCGGACCTAGTTGCCGGAGCAGCGCCAGGGGACGGCGCATATGTACGAGCCAGGTCTGCAGGTAGCCCTTGACCCAGCGAGAGCGCTGACGCAGCCAACTGGGCAGGCGCGAGTTGGCCTCCTCCCAGGTAGTGCTGTCCATCATCACCGTGCGATAGCCGCGCCGGTGCAGCCGCACTCCCAGGTCGCAGTCCTCGGTCACGTTGAAGGGGTCCCAGCCTCCCAGTTCCCGCAGCACCTCGGTGCGGAAGTGGTTGGAGGTGCCGCCCAGAGGCACCGGCGCTTGCAGGCCACTTAGCCCCGGGAGGAACAGATCAAACCAGGAGGAGTATTCGGTCGTGAACCAGCGGGTGAGGGTGTTTTGATGGGGGTTGTAGTAGTTGAGGCGCGCCTGGACGCAGGCCAGATTCTCCGGCCCCTGCCGGAAGAGCCAGGCGGCTTTCCGCAACTGATCCGGCTCCGGCCGGTCCTCAGCGTCATAGATGACTAGCAGGTCTCCGGAGGCAGCGGCGAGGCCGTAGTCACAGGCCCGGGGCTTGGTGCGCGGCTGCCCCGGCGGAATTACCAGCGTCCTGAACCCTGCCGGCAGGTTCATCTCCGCCAGGGCCTGACGGGTCTCGCTGTCGTCATGCTCGACAAGGAAAAGAACCTCCCGCCGGGAGGCTGGATAGTCCAGCGCCTCCAGGGCGGCAGTGATGGAGGGAACCACCGCCGCCTCCCGGTACAGGGGTACCAGGATGGTGTAACACGGCAAGTCCTCCTCCCGCAGACTCGCCAATCTCTCCGGCGACACCGCCAGCAGCGCCGGGCAACACAGGGAGCGGTACACCAGGTAGAACTTGTAGCCGATGTGCAGCAGATAGAAGCAGATGGCGGCCCCGTTGAGCACAACCAAGGTAGCGAAGGGCCGCCAGAGCAAGAGAGCCAGCACCAGCGCGGCCAGCGCCAACCCACCCAGGCGCTGGCGGCGGGTGAGCGTCCAGTAAGCGCAATCTTCGGGGTGCTCCTCCAGGAGGCGCAGATGGGGCTCTCCGCTGGAGACCAGCATGGGCCTTCTCGTTTGCTCGGGGTGGGCCGGCACAGAGGTTATAACACCAGCCGGGCGCTGTCAGTTCGCGCTGACAACGCCCGGAAATCCTTCTGTCAGGTGGCGGGCTTGCAGACCCTGCCGCAGGCTGGAAGCCTGCGCTACGCGCTTAGCGCCGCAGGCTGGAAGCCTGCGGCTACGCGCCTGCGGGATCTTAGTTCGCCCCTGCCCTACGGCACCGACTTCACGCTCAGGGTATTGCGCAACGGCTCCCACTGAAGACGGGCGCCCAAACCCTCCACCAAAGGCCGCGGCTCGACCATGAGCACGCCTCCTTCGATGCGGGGCGCTTCGCTCATCGTCACCGACTTGTCATCCAGCGAGGCGATTCGGTTCCCCACCTGGAAGGCCGCCTTCTTCCCCGCCCGCTCCACCAGCAGCGTCGAGGTCTCGGCCTTCCAACTCAGCCTGGCCCCTAAGGCCTCGGCTACCGCCTTGGCCGGCACCAACATGCGACCTCCCTGTGTGATGAAGGCCGGGCGCGGCAGGTCTAGCGGCTTGCCGTCCACCGCGATCTTGATCTGCTTCATGGCCAGATACTCGGCATTCAGATAGCGCAGAGGGTCCCAGTTGATTTGAATCTCCGCGGTTCGCACCAAAGAGTCCAGCACCGCCTCCCGCGTCAGGCCCTTTTCCTCCCGCAAGGCAATGATGATGTCCGGGCGCGCCTGGGCCAGGGTACGGCTTACCCCTGGCTGGGCCTCGGTGACGTATAGCACGTGATACTTCCCCTCCACCAACAGGGGATTGCTGGTCTGGCCGACTTCCAGACAGAAGGCCGTGTCGCGCATCAGCCGATCGGCGATCTCGTCCGCCGTTAGCCAGCCTAGGTCTCCACCTTGGCTCGCCGAGGGCGCCACCGACATCTCCCTAGCCACCCGGGCGAAGTCCTCCCCGGCTGCGATGCGCCGGCGAGCGGCGTAGGCGGAGTCCACGTCGGTAGTCACGATGTCCCATAAGTGCACCCGGGGCGGCCGCACGAACTGGTCGCGGTGTTTGTCGTAATAGGCGGCGATCTCTTCCTCAGGGATGCTGCCGCGCTGGTCCACGATCTTGTCCAGCAGCATCTCGGTCTTCAGCCGCTGCACGAAGAAGTCTTCGCTCATGCCCTGCTGTCGCAGAGAGGCCTGGAAGGCGGCCTCCGTGGGATACTCTGCCTTCACCCCTTTGAGCGCTTGCTCGAATTCCTGCTTGCTCAGCGCGATTCCCAGGCGCTGGGCTTCATCCCAGACCACCCGCCGGTGCAGCAGTTCCTCGAAGATTTCGCGCGCGAAGCCCTGCTGCATCGCCTCCCAGAAACCTTGACTGCCGAGCGGCTTGCCATTGATGACAGCCAGCGTTGCCGGCAGGGGGAGCGAGGCCGAGGCGGCGGGCGGAGGCGTCTGCGCCAGCGCGAGAGCACCGGGCAGCAGCAGACACAGCAGACAGGCCGGGAGCAATACGGGGAGGAGGCGCGTGGCGATCACAGGGTCCCACCCTCCTGGGAGACTAAGACTGCGGGATTAGCGCAATTATAGGGAGGGGGAAGAGACAGTGTCAAGCCAAGCGGAGCCGGCAGAGGCCAGGAGTCGCCGGAGCCACGTTGCAGGAAAACCCGGGAAGAGCCGGCGTAACGCCGGGAAGGATTCTGCCTGGCCTGGAGCGAATTCGACTATATACGGAGGAGGATCATGCCTGACTTGCGTCTGCGCTACCCGCCCGGCCCGGGGCTGACCGAAGTCTACGTCGCTGGCTCCGGCCCACTCAATCTGCTCAGTTTCTCTCTCTTGCGCCTGGAGCCGCAAGAAACCTTCGATCTAGACACCGGCAGCCAGGAGTTTGCTCTTATTTACCTTTCCGGCCTGGCTGACCTGACCGCGAGCGGGGAGACTCACCCTGACCTCGGTGGGCGCACCTCCGTCTTTGCTGGCAAGGCGACCGGCGTCTACCTCCCCCCCAACTGCGACTGCCGCCTCCTGGCCAAGAGCCCAGCCTTGCTGGCGCTGGTCAGCGCTCCTGCCAGCGGTGGCGGCCCGGTGCAGGTGGTGCGCCCCGATCAGGTGCAGGTGAGTCGCGTGGGCAACTGGAACTGGCGTCGGGAGGTCATGAGCATCATCGGCGAGAATGTCCCCCAGGCTCAGCGCTTGGTGGTCGGCGAGACCTTCAATCCCCCGGGGAACTGGTCGAGTTATCCCCCACACAAGCACGAGGTGGATGCCTACCCGGAGGAGGTATGCCTGGAGGAAATATACTACTACCGACTGAACCCGCCTCAGGGCTTCGCCCTGCAGCGCCTGTACAGCGACGACCGCAGCCTCGATGAGGCCTACGCGGTGGAAGACGGCGACGCGGTTCTCTTGCCCAGGGGATATCATCCGGTGGTAGCCGCGCCCGGCTACCAACTCTACTATCTGTGGATGCTGGCCGGACCCCGCGAGCGGCGCATGAAACCCCGGAATGATCCCCAGCACGCCTGGGTGAAGGCCGCAGGTGACATGGCCAGAGAGATGGGGTTTTAGAGGCGGGAGGCGAGAGGCGAG
>CALFVE010000388.1 GCA_937928475.1 uncultured bacterium
AGAAGAAGTCGCCGGGCGCTCCGGAACGGTTATTGACCAGGATACCAGGCTGCATTGCTTTGACCGAGGCCACTATCTCTTTGGAGTGCCAATCCGCAGGGTCGGTCCACGGGAAGCCCCGCCCGACGGTCCCGTCAAACCATAAAAGGTGGACCGGCCCGTACTCGGTGAGTAGTTCTTGCAACTGCTGGTTGACGTAGGACAGGAACCGCACCCAGCCTTCTGGGTCGTCCTGCGGCCCTACCAGATATCTACCATCGTGAAAGTCCGGGAGAGAATAGTATAGCCCCACGGAGAGGCCCGTCGCTTGGCAGGCGGATATAAACTCGCGCACGAGGTCGCGACGTGGGCCGAAGTGCATCACCGTGAAGTCTGACGCGCTGCTGGGGAACAGTGAGTAGCCGTCGTGGTGGCGAGTAGTGAGCACAGCATAGCGCATGCCGGCGTGTCGTGCGAGTTTGAGCCATCCACCTACTACTCCGGGCAAGGGCTGGAACTCGCGCGCCAGGTCCGGCCAGGTTAGGGGAGGGTACAGATTGGGGAACCACACTACCGACCGACCGTAGGCGGCAACAGAGGAAGGGCCCCAGTGAATGAAGGCGCCGAAGCGTTGGGCTTGCCAGTAGCGAAGTTCGGGGGAGGAGGCAAATGCGGTAGACGCGTGCTGGGCGCTAGCTTCGCCCCCAGCGAGAGCGCCCCACACGGAAAGTCCGACCACCAGCCTGCAGATGCAGGAGCGGTTCACTATCACACGGCCCACCTCCATGGCTCAACGTCAGGGCGCACCGGAGAGTTCCCCAGACGCATGTGTCCTCCCACTAAGCTCCCACATGTATATTTCTGCGCGCTACCCAAAGCGACCTGCTGCTGGATGGCGCTTTTGCAATGCAGGTATACGTCCGGGTGGTGGCGAAGGCCAAGTGCAAGGCAGCCCTCAGCGACTAGGGGTTGGGCCGGAGGGCTCCTGACACCAGCCGGGGTACGGCGAATGAGGCACAAGACAACTCGGGCGCAGCGCGAAGCCCGCCGGCATCTGCGGGCCGGCAACGCGGCCCTGCTCAAGCAGCAGTGGGCGAAGGCCATCGAGCACTTCCACGAGGCCTGCCGCCTGGCGCCGGACTCCTACCTGGCGCGGGTCAATCTGGGGCTGGCCTACTACCGCCTGGAGCAATATACGGCCGCCATCGGGGAGTTCACGCGGGCTACAGAGATTGATCCCACCCGGCCTCAGGCCTGGCTAAACCTGGCCGCGGCCGAGACCGCCCTGGGGCATCTGGGCAAGGCAGGCGAGATCCTGGAGCGCGTGGCGGTTGAGCATCCCCAACATCCCGATGTACACTACAATCTGGCCACCCTGCATCTGCGACGGGGCGAGGTTTTCCTGGCGCTGGCGGAGGTGGAACTCGAACTGGCCAACAATCCTAAACACCGGCTGGCCGGCAGGCTGCTGGCCGAACTGCAGGCCCGACGGAAGTGAGCGCTGGGCAACCCCAGCCCTCTCAGAAGGTGAGTATGAACATGCCCGAACCGGTGCAGGAAATCAGCAACGCCGAGATGGCCACCATGTGCCGGCAGTTCGCCACCCTGATGGCGGCGCAGGTGAACATCCTGGACATCTTCGAGGCGCTGCGCGAGGGCACGGAGAACCGTTTCCTGCGCGAGGTGCTGTACTCGGTCCAGGAGGCAGTGGAGATGGGCCGCAGCCTGGCCACGGCTTTCAGCCGTTACCCGCAGGCCTTCTCCCCTTTCTTCATAAGTATGTTGCGCCAGGGGGAACTGGAGGGGGAGCTGGATCGAGTGCTGGAAGAACTGGCGGAGCACTACGAGACCCGCTTGGCCACCGAGGTGGATGCTCGGCGCCGGCCGGAGGCCGGAGCCTTCGACTTGGAGACAGTAGCCTCGGCTTTCCAGTGGATTTTCACCTGGCTCATCGGGCTGCTGGCGGCGGCGCTGCTGGGCGCCGGTGGCGTGTACTACGCCACGCAAACGGGAGCCTTGCCGGGAGCGGCTATGCCCAACATCCTCTTGCTGGTGGGCCTGGTGCTGCTGCTGGGAGTGCTCGTGTTCACTCTGGGGAGGAGGCGACGGACGAGGCGGGGATAAGGGTCTCGCCGCCGGCGAGATGGCTCTCTCCCGCGGAGGGGCCGGCCCAGCGTGCCGCGACGCAGTCGCGGGACGGGAGACCGGCCCACTGCCCCGCAGTGGCTCCCGCGGTGACTCGACTTCGCCACACCCGTGCACCCCGCCGGCGGGCCGGTTTCAGGCCCCTCGACGAGCTCGGGGCCTTCAGTCGGCCCCTCCCGCAGAGAGATGCCCAACACATACGGGCGACACGCCCGGCCCACGCGGAGGACTTGCTTCTTGAACGGGGCCGCTGTGTTGGTCTCCCGCGGTGCTAGCCGGGGTATGCCCGGTGGTAGGGATTCATCTCGAAGGCCGCGTCCAGGTCTCCCACCAGGGGCTGGACGTTCAGCGGCAGCGTGTTATACACCCACAAGTCTCGTCCGTCCTTCCAGAAGGCGTCCTCCACCACCGCGTACAGGGTGGGGAAGGTAGGCTCCCCGCGCCGATCGAAGCCGAGCAGTGCCACGTCAATCATCAGCGCGACCCGCTCGGCCATCGGGTAGTCGGTGTAGGGCGTCACCGCCCCGTATCCCTCCTGACATTCGGAGCAGCCAGTGTTGTGGATGAAGGTGTAGGGTTCCTTGGGCGTAACCATCTCGCCGCTGACGGTGCGCAGACGCAGACCCTCCAGATAAGCCTTGCCGGCCTGGTCAATGGTGTTGGTATGCAGCCCCTCGGCGGCCGCTTTCTGCGCAGCCTCAATAACCACCCGGTAGAGGCCCTCCACCGCCTCAATCAGTTCGCGTTGTTCGGGGGTGGGGTCTAGCCCGACGCGGATGGTGCGGCGCAGGATCCCGTGGTAGCCGTGCCAGGTGGGAGAGAGGCCGAGCGAAACCATCTCACCCTCCTCCAGCACCTTGTCGGTGGCGGGGCCGATGACCGTGTAGTTGCGGTAGCCGGAAGTAACGATGGTGGGAAAGCCGTAGCGGTGGGCACCCAGCCCTTTCATAATGAATTCCGCCACCCCGGCCACGTCGGTCTCTCGCGCTCCCGGCACCGCAGTGGCCAGCATCCCTCGGAAGGCAGCATCGGCCACAATATTGGCCTGCGCGCAGATGGCCAGTTCTCGCGGGCTCTTGGCGTACTTGATCTTCTGCAGCACTTCCTCGGCGAAGACGACATGGTCGGCGCCGAAGCGGTCGCAGAGCAGCCGGTAGTGGGCCAGGGGCAGAAACTCGGCGCTGGAGCCTACGGCCACCCGCTCGGGTCCGGTAGGCAGGTCCAGGCGGGCGATGATGTCCTCCAGGCTTTCAAAATGCGCGTGGCGGTATTCCTCGTCGGAGATCTGAAACTCCCGCATCAGGGCGATGTCCGCGCCGGAATACTCGGCGGCTTCTTCCAGCACGTGCCCACCCTCGGAGCCGGCCAGGATGACCGGCCGCCCCTCCACCGGCAGCAGCAACCCGTAACGCTCGATGATGGGGTCGTAGACCCCGGCCAGCCAGGCAATATCGCTGCGGTCCAGTTCCGAGCCGCAGACGTAGAGCAGGGTGTAGCCGCGCTCGCGCATCGCCGCCTGCACCCTGGCCCACCGGGCAGCATATTCCTCACGGGAGATGCGCACGGAGAAATCCAAGCGGGGGAGGGTCTCCTCCACCAGGCGAGCGGCCACCTGGGCGCGGTATTTGGGCGTGTTGCGGTCGGCTTTGGGCATGTGCAACCCTCCCACAAAGGACCGTAGTAGCGGCTGAGGTTGGCTTCCCGCAGAAGGCGGGACAGCGAGGAGACGCTAGCCGGGCGCCTCCATCTGCAGACTGTCGAGCAAGGGCTGCAGCGCCTGCTGCGTCTCTTCGATGGCGCCTGGCGGTCCCACACAGGTGAACGTGATGCCCTTGTCATCGCGGAGCAGGCAGTAGTTCAGGTAGGCCGCGGTGGGGGAACTGGCCACAAAATAGCGGGCGCCCACCCCGGCCAGTTGCACTGACTTGCCCTCACCGAGGGTGGCGTCGGGCCAGCGGCGAGCGACCGAGGCGGCAAAATCAGCCAGGGAAGTGCCTGGCGCCAGCGGCTCGGCCGAGACTGTGAAAACGAGTTCCTGCCCGCCTACCTCGGGCCCGGTGAGAACAAGGAGCACATTGGTCCCCAGGTCGCCGAGGTCCTCGGCCCGGCTCCAGCCGGGAGGGAGAACCAGTGACATCCCGCCAAGGTGCAGGCGTTCTGGCGTCGCCGGGCCGGGCGGTGCGGGTGTGGGCGCGGGACCCGCCGGTCCTTCCGTCGCTGCCCCCGGCGGGGCAGGCGGAGCCGGCTTCTCGGTGACCCGGGCCGTGCTCTCCTGGGCAGCCTTGTACAACTGGGCGTCGCGGTAGCGCTTGAGGTCATTGAGAACGTTCTCCAGGCGGATAATGAGTTCATCAAGTTGTTCGCCGGGGACGAGGGCTTCATAGACCTCGATTTCCCCCATCTCCACGCACTTATCGGAGCCGTGGTTGGAGGTGATCAGCACCCGGAGATAGCGAGCCTCCACCGGGGGGAAGTCGAAAGTCTGCTTCACCGGGCGATTGACCACCAGGAAACGGCCCACGGTCATCCAGGGGCCTTCTTTGGTAGTGGAAGAGACCTGCAACGTGATCCCCTTCACCCAGCGGCCGATAAAGGGAGGATCATCCGTAGTGGGGTCAATAACCACGCGGCTGATCAAGCGGGTCACCTCCTGGCCCGTATTGGCGTCGGTGAACCCGATGATTACCCATTCGGGGCGTTCCTCGGAAGGGACCCCCATCGAGGCCCAACCGTACGAGTCGGCCGGCGTAAAGCTGCCCACCACATACTTACCGTCAATCAGGTTGGTGACCTGCCACTTAGAAACCGGTTGCTTGTTCTCATCCAGCAGTTCGCTGGAGAAGGCCACGATCCGGCCTCCGTTAGCGGCAGCCGCGATGTTGGTGGTGCCGGCCACCGTGGGCACGGCCAGCGCCGGGGTCAGCACCAGCCAAGCGGCTAGCCCGCCGAGGATGCCCACACACAGGGCGCACTTGTTCATGGTCTGTTCACTCCTGTAGTCATAGCCGAGCCTAGGGCGGGCCGGCCTTGTCCGGAGGAAGCGGGGCAGCGGGAACCGTGAAGGCGAACTCGTCGGCCAGTTCTCCCTCGTGGTAGACCTTGATGTCGGTGTTCCCCTGCCCAATGATGGAAAGTTTGCGGGACATTCCGGGGTCCACCTCCCCGTCGAACTCTACCTTGCGCCCGCCGGCCTCATCTTGTTTGACTACCTGAATCTTCTGGCCCTTCCGGTTGCCCGTACCCGTGATGGTAAGCAGGTAGCGACGTTCCCGCGGATTCGATCCCTGGTAAGACTCGTCCGGCGCGCAGGAGATCCTGGGTTTGCTCACGCTGAGAGGCGGCTCCCGCGGCCCGGGCTCGCCCGTGCCCGGCGTCTCCGGTCCCTTGCTGACCGTAACGTCAATGCGGGTGCCTTTCTCGACCGCTAGGCCCGGCGGAATCGTCTGATTCACCACCTGTCACTGCGGAACGGTGTCGCTGAACACCTGGGTCACTTTGCCGAGCACGTGCCCGGTTTGGGAGAGCATGCGTGCGGCGTCGGAGAGGCTGAGGCCTTCCAACTCGGGAACCGGAGCGAGTTCCACCCCCTGGTTGACCACCACGTCTACCGCGGTGCCGGCCGGCACCGTCTGACCCTCGGGAGGATTCTGGCTGAGGATCGTTCCCTTCGGGGAGGTCGGGTCCTGGCGATAGGTGACGGTGCCCATTTTGAGCCCGGCCTCGGCCAATTCCACCCGGGCGTCAGCCTCGGAATGCCCTTTGAGCGCCGGCACCTGCACCATCTTAGGCGTGTTGGCGGGGTAGAAGGCCACCTTGACCAGCCAAGCAGTCGCCACCAAGGCCACAATGGCCACGAGGATCGCCAGGACGGTCCCCCAGACCAGGGAGCCGTCACGACTCTCCGGCACTGGGCGCACCGCGCTGACCGAGCGAACTGGTTCGGGCATGGGGGGTGGCGCCTGGGTCGTTGGGCTCGGCGCCACCTGCAAAGGCATGGTGCGCTCCTCGGCTCGGCGGATCACCCCGGTGCGGTCTAGTTCCTCGCCCGCCGCCAGTTTAGTCAGGTCGGCGAGCATCTCCTCGGCCGAGCGGTAGCGCCGTCCCGGCTCGCGGGCCAGGGCCTTCATCAGCACGAACTCCTCAGCGGGGGTCACCGACGAGTTGAAAGACCGCGGCGAGGGCGCGCGTTCGTGCACATGCATCGCTGCCACCTGCGCGGCGCTCTCGCCGATGAAAGGAGGACGCCCCGTGAGCGCCTCGAACATCACGCAGCCCAGGGAGTACAGGTCCGACTGAGGACCGACCGGCTTGCCCTGGGCCTGCTCCGGGGAAATGTAAGCGGCGCTACCCATGATTAGACCGGGGGCGATGGTGCCGGTCTCACCCACCGCGGCCGCGATGCCGAAGTCGGAGAGTTTGGCTACGCCCTCGTCAGTGAAGAGAATGTTGTGGGGCTTGACGTCGCGGTGAACGAGACCTTGGCGGTGGGCATACGCGAGCGCCCGGCAGCACTGGATGGCCACCTCGATGACCTTGCGGCCAGGCAGGGGCGCGTAGTCGTTGATAATGCGCTTGAGGTCAGGCTCCGGCAGGTACTCCATCACCAGGTAGAACAGGCCTTGGGCCTCGTCCTGGCCGGTGTCGTAAATCTGGACGATGTGAGGATGGTTGAGTTTGGCCGCGGCGTGAGCCTCGCGCTTGAAACGGGCGACCACGTGGGCGTCCTGTGCCAACTCAGCGCGCAGGATCTTGACCGCGACTGGGCGCTCCAGCACCGTATCCCAGGCACGAAAGACGGAGGCCAAGCCGCCTTCGCCGATCTTTTGCTCCAGGCGATACCTGCCCGCGAGGAGGGTTCCTTCCATCATCTTCTCAGCATCTCGGTATGCGGACAGAGTCGAGCGTCGGTAGAGCCGGCCCCGACGAGAAACCGAGTGCCGCTCTCACCGGACACCGGGAGGCACGAGCGAGTTCCCCGTGTTCTTGCCCGGCTCCGCTTCATACAGGAGGCCAGGGGGGGGCGGCGATCGCAGACGCGGGCGTCTCTTATCCCCCCAGGAGTGCTCGCAGCACCTCGCGGGCCACCGGTCCGGCGGTTTCACTGCCGGAAATGCCGCCCTCCACGACTACGGCTACCACCGCCACCGGGTTCTCGGCTGGGGCAAAGGCCAGCATCCAAACGTCGGGCTTGCCCCCTTGCCGCTGTCCGGTACCGGTCTTGGCGGCCACCTTCACTCCGCGAATGCTCATAGCCTCAGCAGTGCCGGATTCGACGGCCCGCACCATCATACCTGCCACCATCTGCGCCGTGCGGGCCGACACCGCTTGCCCCAGATCTCGCCCTTGCCCGGTTACCAGCACCTTGCCTTGCACGTTGCGAATCTGCGCCACCAGGTAGGGCTGAATAACCCGTCCCCCGTTGGCGATAGTGGCCGCCAGCCGAGCCATCGCTAGCGGGGTAACCCGCGTCTGGCCCTGACCGTAGGCCGTGTGCACCAGCAAGGCCTTCCCCTTGGGGCCGCCGAGGTCTGCCATTCCCCCGGACTTGCTGGGCAAGGGGAGGTCGGCGGCATCCAGCAGATGGAAGGCCTTTACTCCCTCCCGGAAGCGTTCGCTTCCGATCTTCAAGCCTAGTTTGGCAAAGGCCAGATTGCAGGACTTGGCCAGCGCCTCACTAAGGGTGAGGGTGCCGTGGCCGCTCTCGGCGTAGCAGGCTACGCGCGTGCCGGCCACGGTTTCCGTCCCCGCGCAGGTGAAGACGGTATCGGGTTGCACAACCCCGGCTTGCAAACCGATAGCCGCGGTCAAAATCTTCAGCGCCGACCCGGGTATGTAGAGGCCCTGCAGCGCCCGGTCATACTCGGGTGAGAAGGGATCGGTGCGGAACAGTTCATAGGCGTCGGGCGAGCGGATGACCTCGGGATCGTAGCCGGGAGCGCTGACCAGCACGCGCACGGCTCCGTCGCGAGGATCGAGGGCCACCACCGCTCCCCGCAGGCCCTGCATGGCCGCAGTGGCGGCCCGCTGGGCGTTGGCGTCAATGGTGAGGTGGACATCGCAGCCGCGCAGGCGGCCCTGAGTGAGCGCCGCCCAGGGATTCGCATAGGGCCCCAGCCCCAGCAGGGCCTGGCGCAGGCCCGCTTGCAGGCCAGTCTGAGCGTTGTAGCCGGTCAGGTGGCAGAAGGTGACCGGCTCCGGATAGGTCGGTTGCCAGACGCTCTTCACCTGCTCCGCACCCATGATCAGGGTGCCATCGGCGGCGTAGAGGTTGCCCGGCTGCGTCAGGCTGAGCCGCTCGGCCGCTCGGGTATTGTACGGGTTAGCCTGCAAGGCCGGAGCCGCCACCACCTGCCAGTAGCCCGCGACCCCCGCGAGCACCGCGGAGGCCACTAGCCAGACGATCGCCAGGTGTCGGATTTGGGGCGCGAAGCCTTTCACGGTTCAGCCGGTCTGCTCCGGTCTCAGCAGGCTCTCCTCCCGGGAAATGGCTAGCAGCAAGCCCAGGGCAAGGCAGTTAATGAGCATAGAAGTACCGCCGTAACTTACCAGCGGCAGGGGCAGGCCGGTTAAGGGAATCACCCGCAGCACCCCGCCGACGATGATAAAGGCCTGTAATGCGAACATGGCGGTCAGCCCTGCGGCCAGGGCTGCGTCAAAGGGGTCACGCGCCAGCCAGGCGATGCGGCAGCCAGCGACCACCAGGAGCGCGAAGAGCAACAGAACCGCCACGGAGCCGGCCAGGCCCAGATCCTGGCCCAGTACCGCGAAAATCATGTCGGTGCTTGCCGCGGGGAGGTTTCTGGGCGTAACTGGCAGCAGTCCGAGACCAGCCCCGCCCACCCCGCCTTCGGCCAGGGCAAAGAGAGCCTGAGCGGGCTGGTAGCCGGCTCCGGTGAGGCTCGACCAGGGGTCCAGCCAAGCCGAGAAACGGCGCGCTAGGTGCGGGTAGTGCTGGTAGGCTAGCGCCACCCCGCCCACGAAGAGCAGTAGGCTGACCACGGCATGGGTGGGATGCCCAGTGGCGAGATAGAGCATGGTGACGAACAGCCCGAAGAAAAGGGCGGCGGTCCCCAGATCGCGCTGCCCGACGAACAAGCCCAGGCAGAGCAAGACCATAATCAACATGGGCGCCAGGTAGCGGGCCTGCCACAAAGAAACGCCGCGCCGCCCTCCCACTTGGCGGAGCAGTGGTCCTTTTTCTGCCACGTATCCTGCCAAGAAGATCACCATCAGCAGTTTAGCCACCTCGCTGGGCTGGAAACTGAACCGCCCGGCGAAACTCAGCCAGAGCCGTGCCCCGTTCTTTTCGGGAGCGAAGATGATGGTGACCACCATTAGGAGTAGCGCACCGGCGCCTGCCAGGTACTTCCAGTTGGCCAGGCTGCTGACCGGCTCGAGGAGGTAATAGGTGGCAATCAGCGCCCCGCAGCCGACGACAACCCACAGGATCTGCTTGCTGGCGAGGTAGCCATCAATGCGGGAGACCAGGATCACGCCCAGACTGGTCAGCAAGGCCACGGTGGGCAGGAGGATGCGATCGCGGCGCGACCCGGCCAGGTCGAGGAGTAGAGAGGTGGCGGTGAAAGCGCCAACTACTCCGAGCACGCGCAGGCCACGCGACCAGTGCTGGCCGGTAGCATACTCCGCCAGCGCCATGCCTACGAAGGCCAAGGCGGAGGCGAAGACCAGCAATCCCAGTTCAAGGCGGCGAGAGGCAGTAATGGAGCACGCTCCTGGATGCTCAGATTGTCAGACGATTCCAGCGCTAGAGGTTACGTTGGGGCCAGCGCGCCGAGAAATGCTGCAACGTGCGCAGGCCGACCGCCGCTAGACCTTTGGTTCGGTGTAGCGCAGCACGGTGGTTCCCAGCGTGATCTGGTCTCCGTCGCGCAGAATGTGGTCACCGGTGATGCGACGGCCGTTGACCAGGGTGCCGTTGGTCGAGCCGCGATCGCGCAAGACCCGGCGGCCCTCCTTCAGGAAGATGATCGCATGCTGGGAAGAGACAAATGAGTCGGGCAGCACCACCAGATTGTGCGCGGCTCGCCCGATAGTGGCAGCGGCCAGCAGCGGGAACTCGCGGCCGGGGGGAACCCCCACCGCTTCCGAGCGCAACACTACCAGCCGGGGCGTAGCGGGGGCGGGCGTCACTCTAGGAACCGTCGTCTCCGGGGCCGCCACTGCCGGTGCCGAGGGCTCGGTCAGTCCTGGCGTCTCGGCCGGCCCCGGTGTAGCATCGCGGGTAGCCAGCAGCGCTGGGACCGGCTGGGGCTCTGGTCTGGGTTCTGAGGGAACCGAGGGGGGAATCTCCTCCGCCAGCGCCTCGCGCACCGAGGCGGCAGGGCTGGGCGCCTCCGGCATCGGCGCCGGGGCCGCAGCGGCCGCAGGTGCCGCCGGCACCGGCGCAGGCATGGCCTCGGCTGGTGGGGCCGCAGGGGCTGCCGGCTGGTAACGACGCGCGGGCACTACCGGCGGGGGCGGCCCGGCCATCCGCGGCACCTGGGCCTGCGCCCGGCGGGCAGCAGCCTCGGCGCGCGCCGCCCGCG